>JAAWGY010000027.1 GCA_022795575.1 Angelakisella sp.
AAACCTTGCAATACACCAAGTATTGCTGCGGTTTTTTGCCTTGCAGGGCGGGAAAATCCCTTGTCCTGCCGGCATCATCCGGTTATGAATACAGGTTCTCACCAAAGCTATCCCAAAAATTGACCAGCCTGTCCGCCAAAGCCGGACAGGCCACCGGGGCGTTTGCGCCTGTGCCGCCGCCCCGATGGCGGAGGAGCGCCCTCCGCGGCATCTCCCCTGCTGCAAGCGCAGGCCCTTCGCTGATGAAAAGGAGGGGCTTATGTTTCAGAAGGGCGAACTCATCGTATACGGGAACACCGGCGTCTGCCGGGTCCAGGAGATCGGCCATCCGGAGGGTCTCCGCAACATCGACAAGGGCCGTCTTTACTACACCCTGGCCCCTGTCTACCAGTCGGGGGTGATCTACGCCCCGGTGGATACCGCCGTCTTTATGCGGCCGGTCCTCTCCTGCCGGGAGGCGGAGGAGCTGATCTTGCAGATTCCCGCCATCTCGGAGAAGGAATGCGGCAGCCGGGACCAGAAGACCATCTCCGACCACTACCGCGGCTTTCTGTCCTCCCACCGGTGCGAGGACCTGGTCCAGCTGATCAAAACGGTTTACACCAAAACCAAACGGTCCCGCCAAAACGGCAAAAAGCCCTCCCAGGTGGATCAGCTCTACCTCAAGCGGGCCGAGGGGCTTTTGTACGGCGAGTTTGCCGTGGCCCTGGGGATCGATTCCAGCGAGGTGGTGCCCTACATCTACCGCCTCATCGGCAAGGAGGCGGAGACCGCCTCCTGACCTGCCCGGCCCCCCTGCGGCGGACTACCTCCGCTATTGGGGGGCCTTTTGCCGCCCCTGCCCCCTCTGCTCTGCCGGAACCCTCCCCGCGGCCACCCCCTGCCCGGGACAGGCCCTCCTTTACACCGGGCGGCGGCGTGTGCTACAATATGCTACGGCATTGTCCAACGGCAGCAGCTATTTATAAGGAGGGCTCCCCTATGAGCGTACACAACCCCACCCGCTGGCAGCGGATCATCTTTGTCTTTGTCACCGTCACCCTGGTGGCCTCCATCATCTTTATCTCCATCACCATGGCCCTGGCCCCCACCGAGCCGGACCCCGACCGCCCCAACCACCGGGTCAAGGGGGACTACGTGCTGATGCTGGCCCAGTGCATCCTGGGCGTCATCGCCCTGATGCTCCCCAGTATCCTTTGGAAGCGGATCCAGCTGGAGATCCCCTCCAAAATGCTCATCCTCTACGCCCTCTTCCTCTACTGCGCCATCTACCTGGGGGAGGTGCGGGCCTTTTACTACAACGTCAAAAACTGGGATACCATCCTGCACACCTTCAGCGGGGCGATGCTGGGGGCGCTGGGCTTTTCCTTTATCACCTTCCTGAACAAAACCGACCGGGTGCCCATGAACCTCTCCCCCGTCTTTGTGGCCACCTTTACCTTCTGCTTCGCCGTCACCCTGGGGGTGGTTTGGGAGATCTACGAGTTTACCGCCGACGGCATCCTCCACACCAATATGCAGAAGTTTGGCCTGGAGGACGGCACCCCCTTTGCCGGGCGGCTGGCGCTGATGGACACCATGAAGGACCTGATTGTGGACACCATCGGGGCGGCGGTGATGTCGGTGGGGGGGTATATCTCGCTGAAGCACAAAAAGGGCTGGGTGGAAAAGCTGCTGCTAAAGCGCCGCCACCACCACGAATAACCCCGGCGTTCGCACAAAATTCCCAGCCCGTTCACCCAGCCATCAAGGAGGCGCGGTACAATAGGGAGCATCACAAAGTACAGGGAGGCTTTGCAATGTACCATATTTTGGTGGTGGACGACGAGGAGAACATCCGCCAGCTGGTGCGGAAATACGCCAACTTTGAGGGCTACAAGGTCACGGAGGCCGCCGACGGGATGGAGGCGCTGGAGATCTGCCGCCAATGCAGCTTTGACCTGATCATCATGGACGTGATGATGCCGGAGCTGGACGGCTTTTCCGCCCTGCGGCGGATCCGGCAGCAGGACCGGCGCACCCCGGTTCTGATGCTCTCCGCCAGGGGGGAGGAGTACGACCGCATCCACGGCTTTGAGTTGGGGGTGGACGACTACGTGGTAAAGCCCTTCTCCCCCAAGGAGCTGATGCTGCGGGTCTCCGCCATCCTCCGCCGGGCCGGCAGCCACGAGGACCTGCGGGAGCTTTACACCGTGGAGGGCATCACCGCCGATTTTACCGGCCGCCGGGTGCTGGTGGACGGCAGGGAGGCGGATATGTCCCCCAAGGAGTACGACCTCTTCTTTTACCTGGTAAAGAACCGGGGCATCGCCCTTACCCGGGATAAGCTGCTGAACGACGTGTGGGGCTACGACTTTTACGGGGACGAGCGGACGCTGGATACCCACATCAAGCTGCTGCGCAAAACCCTTGGGCCCTACAGCGGCCATATCGTCACCCTGCGCGGGGTGGGGTACCGCTTTGAGGGCTAAGCCGGGGCGTTGGGCCGGCCGGCTGGGCATCCAGTGGCACATTATGGCCTGCCTTACCCTCTTTGTGGCGGTGCTGATGCTGCTGCTTTGGGTCTTCCAGGTGGCGCTGCTGGACCGGTTCTACGAGGCCATCAAAACCCGGGCCATCAAGCAGACGGCCCAGGCCATCGCCCGGAACATCGACCAGGGGGACCTCCCGGAGCAGCTGGACAGCCTTACCCGGCAGCCGGATATCTATGTGCGGATCCTGGACCGGGAGGGGGAGACGGTGTACAACTCCCTCCCCGGCCCCATGAGCATGGTACACGATATGGACAGGGAGGAGGCCATGAGCTTCTTTGCCGCGGCGGAGCAGAACGGCGGCATGGTGCTGGAGCTGTTCCGCCGGGATTTCCCCGACCCCTTTGACGGGCCCTTTGGGGAGCCGGATTTTGGCAAGGGCCACCGGGACCGGCGGATCAAGGAGGGGAAGAACACCACCCTGGTGGTCTGCGCCCGGCTGGTGGAAAGCCAGGAGCGGGGCCCCCTGATGATCCTGCTGAGCACCGCCCTCACCCCCCTGAACGCCACCTCCGAAACGCTGAAGCTCCAGTTTCTCTGCATCGCCGCCATCCTGCTGCTGCTTTCGGCGGTGATTGCCGTCCTCCTCTCCCGGCACATCGGCAGGCCGCTGGTGGCGCTGAGCCAAGGGGCCAGGACACTGGCCACCGGCCGGTACGACACCGCCTTTGCCGGCGGGGGCTACCGGGAGGTGGGGGAGCTGGCCGAGGCCCTCCGCTACGCGGCGGGGGAGCTCTCCAAGGTGGAGGGGCTGCGGCGGGAGCTGATCGCCAACGTCTCCCACGACCTGCGCACCCCCCTTACCATGCTGATTGGCTACGGGGAGATGATGCGGGACATCCCGGGGGAAAACACCCCGGAGAACCTGCAGATCGTCATCGACGAGGCCCAGCGGCTCACCGGGCTGGTCAACGATATGCTGGACCTGGGCAAGCTACAGGCCGGGGCACAGACCCTTGCCCCCGCCCCCCTTTCCCTCACCGCCATGGTGCAGGAGGTGCTGCTGCGGTACCAGCGGCTGGTGGAGCGGGAGGGGTATGTCATCACCTTCCGGCCAAAGGAGGAGGTCTTTGTGGAGGGGGACCGGTCCAAGCTGGCCCAGGTGGTCTACAACCTCATCAACAACGCCGTCAACTACACCGGCCCGGACAAAACGGTGCGGGTGGAGCAGCAGCTCCGGGAGGGCTGGGTGACGCTTTCGGTGGCGGACAGCGGCCCGGGGATTGGGGCGGAGGACCTGCCCTATGTCTGGGACCGGTATTACAAGGTGGACAAGGCCCACAAGCGGGCGGCGGTGGGCACCGGGCTGGGGCTTTCCATCGTCCGGGGGATGGTGGAGCTCCACGGGGGGCGGTACGGGGTGGAAAGCCAGCCGGGGCAGGGCAGCCGCTTCTGGTTCAGCCTGCCGGTGTGGGAGGGGTGACGGGACCCCGCCCCGCTGCGGAAGCCTCCGGCGAAATCCGACAACAAAATCAACGCCATTTGTCCTCAAAAAGCGCCGGGAAGCCTCTGGCATTTCCTGGCGCTTTATGTTATACTTAGAAACTGCACCAGTAGCCGCTGCGCGCAGATTACCGGCAGCGTTTTTCTGTATCCGCGTCCCACAGGGCCGGAGATACACTTGCCATTTGCTGTATCTCCGCTCTTTTTTGGCGCCGGCGGCAGAAAAACCGGCCTGGCCGCCTGTGCTTTCGGCTGTCTGGTACAGATCCTGATAAGACCTTTGTATGAACAGGAGAGAAGATGATGATGAAACGTTTGTTGACAGCTGTGTTGACGGCGGCGCTGGTCCTCCAGGGGATGGTGCTGCCCGCCTACGCAGCGGACCCCGTCCCCGGGCGGGGGAAGCTGGAGGTCATCCTCCAGATGGACTACCGGGAGCTTCCCGCCGCCATGGAACAGCGGGGAATCACCCTCACCCTGACCGGGGACGGGGGCGATTCCTGCGTGCTGCCCCTAAGCGGCAGCGACAGCCAGCGGGAGCTGACCCTGGGCGGCAGCACCGTCACCGCCGGCCTTACGGTACATAACCCCCAGGACGGCCCCATGGCGGAAAACGACCGGGTGGGCTTTGTGCTGGCCCGGTTTGACGGCCTGCCCCGGCAGCAGAGCTACCGGGTGACGATGAAGGGACAGGGCTACGGCACCGTCACCTCCCAGGCCATCGCCATCAACGAGTATGTCCCCCGGCTTTACCTGAGCGCCGAAAGCGGCGGCTTTGCCCTGGGGGATGTCACCGGGGACGGCGCGGTGGACCAGAAGGACCTGGACCAGACCGCGGCCGCCCTGGGCAAGAGCGGCGCGGGCGCCGACCTGAATTTTGACGGCAAGGTAAACATCGTGGATATCGCCCTTGTGCACCACAACATGGGGGAGAAGCGGGAGGCGGAGCTCTACCAGGGCGCCCTTGTCACCGACGGCCTCCTGGATACCGACGCCATGGCCAAGGAGCTGGAGGACAACGGCATCCGCATCGAGGGGGACCTGGACGACCTCTTTACCGATGAGGGCGGGCCGGTGAAGGCCAGCAGCGGCGGCAGCGGCACGCTGGAGATCCCCCTGGTCTTCCGCACCCCCAGGGTGATGAGCGTGGTGAGCATCGTTTCCCCCGCCGCCACCGGCGCCCTGGAAAAGGGCTTTATCACCGTGGAATACGAGGACGGCACCACCGAGCGGACCGCCTATGACAACACCATGCCCCAGGGCACCTACGCCATCGAGCGCAACGCCGGGGACAGCACGGTGGTCATCCACCTGGGCAAGCGGGTGCCGGTAAAGAAGATCACCATCACCGTGGATAAGGTGACGGGGGAGGATGGCCAGGCCGAATACGCCATCATCGAGAAGATCGAGTTCCTCAAGGACATCATCCCCGATAACCTGGACCTGGGCGCCTCCATCCCCAAGAATGTCTTCGCCGAGGCCGGCGTGGCCCAGGCCACCATCACCTGGCGGGCGGTGGATAACGTGGACGGCTACATCGTAAAGTACGGCGAGGCCGAAAACGCCCTCAACCTCCAGAAGAAGGTGGGCACCAACGAGGCGGTGATCACCGGGCTGGAAAACCTGATCCCCTACTACTTCACCGTCTCTGCCTACAGCGGCGACTGGACCGGCAAGCCCTCCGCCGTGGTAAGCTGTATCCCCTTCCCCGGCAAGGCTCCCCTGCCCCCGGATAACGTCTCGCTGACGCCGGCGGACAGCGCCATCACCGTAAGCTGGAAGAAGGCCGAGGACGCCGAATTCTACGACGTCTACTACAAGGAGACCTCCGCCACGGACTTCCAGAAGGTAGCGGAGGCCATTGCCGAAACCACCTTTACCGTCACCGGCCTGACCAACGACGTCTCCTACGACTTCTATGTGACGGCGGGGAACCGGGTGGGCTACAGCCGTCCCTCCCTGATCGCCACCGGCAAGCCGGAGGAGGACAAGATCATTATCCCCAAGCTGCCCACCAAGAACCGCATCCCCAACAGCGCCATCATCGGCGTGGAGATGCAGCAGCCCGGCAACGTGTCCAGCGAGTACGAGGGCAAGTTTGATATTGGCTGGGTGTACGACGAGGACTTCGAGACCCACTGGACCGCCAGCGCCTGGTGGAACAGCAGCCGCTTCACCTTCGAGTTTGACGAGGAGAAGAGCATGGACTACATGGTCTATGTGCCCCGGCTGAACAAGGGCTATCCCGAATCCCTCTCCAAGTACTCCATCACCGTCTACGACAAGGACGGCAATATGACCCACCTTACCTCCGACCAGGGCAAGCTGGGCAACAACAACGCCGGGGACGTGGCCGCCCCCACCCTGCGCAACAACCCCAAGGAAACCGGCTACGCCATCCTTCCCTTTGAGCGCAACGACCACATCAAGAAGATCTCGGTGCTGGTCCGCCAGTGGAACGGCGCCCCCAAGAACACGCCCTCCCTGGCCGAGGTGGCCTTCTACTCCTATGACGGCATCGATGATGACATCGCCGCCCTCTTTACCGACAGCTCCTATACCGCCATCGCCCCCGGCGCCACCCAGCAGAAGATCGACCAGCTGCGGGCCCGGGTGGAGGACGCGGAGGGCTACTATGTCAACCAGGCCATCCTGCTGGATGAGCTGGATTTGGCCCAGTCGCTGCTGAAGGGCGATACCTCCGCCCTGGGCGCGGTGGTGGACGAGGTCCAGTCCCGCAACGCCTCCGACGATCCCAAGCGGATCAACACCTTCCAGCCGGCGGGCGTCACCGCCGAGGCCGGCAAGGAGATTGTGGTTTACGCCAGCATCCCGGAGGGGGAGACGGTAACACTGCTCCCCACCCAGCACTTTGCCGAGGCCGCCAAGTGGGCGGGCACCTCCACCCAGCTGGTAAACGGCCGCAACATCATCAAGATCCCTCAGATCAACAACGTTTCGCCCCAAAAGGGCGGCTCCCTCTACCTCCAGTACAGCGGCAGCAAGGCGGATCAGATCAAGCTCCAGATCCGGGGCGGCGTCCAGATCCCCATGCTGGAGCTCTCGGATTGGCACAGCCTCAGCGAAACTGAGATCCGCAGCCGGATGAACAGCTACATCCAGGAGCTGGATGCCTACTACACCGCCCGGCTCTCCGGCATGAACAAAAACACCCTTACCACCCATATCCTCAACGCCACCGAGATCGCCCTGCCCCACGTCCTCCTCTCGCTGCCCGCGGACCGGGTCCGGGCGGGGATTGGCGGCAGCGTGGACGCCCTCTATCACGACGCCCAGGCCTGGGAAGAGCTGATGCTGCTGATGTACCGCACCCACGGCATCGACGAGGCCGAGCTGGAGGCATCCGCCTCCCGGCACAACATCCGGTATATGCGGATGTTCGGCAACGCCTTTATGTACGCCTCCGGCAACCACATCGGCATCGGCTACGGCTCCGCCTCCGGCATGATGTCCGGCCGGCCCACCTCCGTCACCGGGGCGGACAGCGCCAACGGCCTCTTCGGCTGGGGCATCCACCACGAGATTGGCCATGTCATGGATTCTTTGGGCAAGGCGGAGATTACCAACAACATCTACTCCCTCTTTGGCCAGACCTACGACGGCGGGGACAACGCCCTCACCTCCCGCCTGGAGGCCTCCAACAAGTACGAGGGCATCTTTGAGAAGGTCACATCCGGCCAGAAGGGCATGGCCAACGACGTCTTTGTCAGCCTGGGGATGTACTGGCAGCTCCACCTGGCCTATGACGGCGCCAACGACAACTTCTACAACCGCCTCAACAAGCTCCCCGGGGCCAAGAACAACGACGCCGCCTTTATGGCCGCCGCCAGCGAGGTTTCCGGCAAGGACCTCACCGAGTTCTTCACCGCCTGGGGCATGGAGCCCAGCGGCCAGTCCGGCGACACCGAGGAGCGGAAGCTCCAGTACCTCACCGACCAGTCCCGCCGGGAGCGGATGGCCGGTACCCAGCGGCAGAGCGGCACGGTAGCCATCGACGCCAGCTATGACCGCGACCAGCGCCAGGCCACCATCACCATCACCCCCACCGCCGGCGCCAAGATGCAGGGGTACGAGATCAGCCGCACCCTGAACCAGAAGACCGAGGTCGTGGCCTTCCTGTCCGCCGCCTCCGGCAAAACCGAGTGGATCGACACCCTGGGCTCGGTGAACAACAAGGCTGTCCGCTACACGGTAACGGCCGTCGATATCCTGGGCTATCCCATCGCCGAGGATACCACCGAGGAGCTTCAGATCGAGCACGACAACATCATTGACCGCGGCAGCTACAGCTGGTCCGGAACCACCGCGACCTTCACCAAGCCCCTCTCTGTGGCGGCCATCCGCTACAGCGCCGCTGCCGGCGCGGCAGAGCAGGTGCTGGATTCCGGCGCGGAGAATACCGTCGCCCCGGCCTACCTGGATTCCGGCCTGCCCTTTGGCGTTGCCGAGGGGACGGTGCGGGTAGAGGCCAGCACCGACGGCACCAGCTTCTTCACCGCCTGGGAGGGCACCGCCGACCAGCTGATGGCCGGTAAGCTCTGCTTCTTCACCCGGGCGGAGGCCGAGGGCAGCATCTGCCCGGCGGAGGCCAAGGCCATCCGCGTGGTGGGCCTGCCCGCGGGCGTCACCACCGCCCAGCTGGACTTTGCCGCCTACCCCGGCGACCTCATCGCCTTTGGGGAAAACGGCATCGGCATCCTGGAGTCCGATTACGGCGAGATCCCGGCGGGGACCCTGATTGTCACCGGCACCTTCCGGGGCAACCCGGTCTTTAACACCATCCGTCTCTACGGCAAGAGCCTGGAGGGGGATATGGCCGGCGGCGAGCTCACCGAGAAGGAAGACGAGGTGCCCCTGGAGGGGGATGTCTACCTCCTGGCCGTGATCCCGGAGCAGGGAGACATGGCGGAGATCGATAACGGCATCTGGATCTTTGTGCCCAAGCAGCAGAGCGACGACAAGGGCGATGGCTGTGCCCACAGCCTGCTGCCCACCCAGATCATGGTGCAGCTGCTGCGCACCGATGTCCCGGAGGGCGGGGACGGCCGCATTACCAGCTACACCAAGTGGCTGCCCACCCCCACCTACGAATCGATGCCCAAGATCGTGTTGAAGGAGTAAGCGCAGATGAAGCATTGGAAGATTTTTACCGGCATCCTTGCGGCGGCTGCGGCGGCACTTAGCTGTGCCGTTACCGCCGTGGCCGCCGAGGCCCAGCCCCGGATCATCCTGCGGGCCAGCGGCGCCGCCAACCAGTATATCCTGCGGCTGGAGGACTTTAGCAGCAGGTTTGAATCCGCCCAGTTCGATATCACCATCGACGATAAGGTGGAGGCCCCCAAGGTGGAGTGGCGGGACGATTCCGCCGCCCACTTCCAGCGGATCGATACCGCCCAGGCGGGGGACCAGACGGTGCTTACCGTCTACATCGACCGGCTGCGGCCCATCGCCAACAGCGGCAGCACCGAGCTTGCCGCCATCACCTTCTCCAAGTCCCTTCCCACCGAAGCCTTTGGGGCGGGGGCGGAGCTCATCGCCCTGGACGGCAACCAGGAGGAGACGGTCTATGCCAGCCCCGCCCTCACCGTACAAGGCTACAGCGGCGGCGATGACGACCGGGACAACGGCGTCCGGGATTGGGACGACGTCTCCGGCGGCTCCTCCGGGAGCGGGGACAGCAAAATCATCACCGTTAAGCTCTCCCCCGGGGAGTACGTCAGCCAGGAGGTCTTTGTCCGGGCCGCGGAGGAAAAGCGGAACCTCCGGCTGGACTACGGCAATTTTATCTGGACCTTTGATACCGCCTCGGGCGTCAACATCCCCGCCGGCCGTATCTACTACGATTTTTCGGTGGAAAAGCTTGACTACCGCAACCTTTCCGCGGCGGTAAACGGCAGCGACCTGCTCCAGTTCGAGATCGCCTACAGCGGCGCGCTGCCCTGCAAGGCCACCCTGGCCTGCCGGGTGGGGGATGACCACGCCGGCGAGACGGTGTACCTGGCCTACTACGACGAGGCCGCGGCGGGCCTCAGCGGCCGCGGCAGCGCCAAGGTGGACGCCGACGGCTGGGCCGCCTTCGCCATGACCCACGCCTCCAGCTACGTCATCAGCGCCAAGAACCTGTGGTCCGGCCCGGTGCAGCCGGAGACCGGCGGCCCCGGCCTCCCCATCGTTTCGGTGACGCCGGAGGACCAGCTTACCGATGTGGACCTGCCGCCGGAGCCGGTGGAGGAGGCCCCCATCCCCTCCCAGCCGGAGGAGCTGCCCACCAACGTGACGGAGCCGGAGAAGACGGAGGGCGGGGACTGGCTGATTCCCACGCTGCTGGGGGTGCTGATCCTTGTGGTGATCGCCTCCCTTGTGCTGCTGACACGGGCCAGCAAAAAGGGCCGGTACGGCGCCTGATTCCGCCAATTCCCCGAACCTGACCCAAGCAAAAAACCGGAGGTGCTGCTAAAAAGCAGCGCCTCCGGTTTTCTCTGCCCGCCCCATGGTCTTTTTGGATAATTTCGTTCCGGAATGACCCGCTTTTTTCCTCCTTTTGCCGCTTGGTTTTTTCTGTCCTTAGGTGATATAATGTTATCGCTTGCAGGAAATCTGTCATTGCAGGCATATCCCCTTCCAAAAGGAGAGAGCAAGGATACCATGTTTGACCGTATCATCACCCTTTCCCTCAACCCCGCCATCGACGCCACCCTGTGGGTGGAAAAGGTCCGCCAGGGGGCGGATAACGGCGTACAGGGGGAAAAGTACGAATCCGCCGGCAAGGCGATGAACGTTTCCCGGGCGCTGCGCATCTACGGGGTGGACAGCCTGGCGGTGGTGCTGGCCGGGGACCGCAACCGGGAGCGCTACGAGGAGCCCCTCAAGGACGAGGGCATCCACTACACCATCATCCCGGTGGAGGGCTACACCCGGGAGAACATCTCGGTGGTGCAGGGGGACCATTCGGTGACGCGCTTTTTGCGGGAGGGCTTTTCGGTGCCCTACGAGGCGGTGGAGGAGCTGATCGAGCTGCTGGGCCGGGAGGTGGCGCCGGGGACGCTGGTGGTCATCTCCGGCACCCTGCCCGCCGGGATTTCGGATAAGCTGTTAAAAAAGATCTGCCTTGCCATCCGCCAGGCCGGGGGCAGGGTGGCGCTGGATACCTCCGCCCGCTTTTCCCTGGAGGATATGGCGGAGATCGCCCCCTGGATGATCAAGCCCAACCGGGGGGAGCTGGAGGCGCTGGCCCACCGGGAGCTCCCCGACATCCCGGAGCAGGTGCGGTTCTGCCAGGAGCTGCGGCGCTACGGCGTGGAGCACTGCCTGGTGAGCATGGGGGACAGCGGCATCCTCTACACCGGGGAGGAGGGGGTTTACCAGGTGATGGTCCCCGACGTCAAGGTCATCTCGGCGGTGGGCTCCGGGGATTACTGCCTGGCGGGGTTCGTCCTCTCCCAGTTTACCGGCAAAACCCTGGTCCAGTCCCTAAAGACCGCCGCCTCCTTTGGCACCGCCGCCTGCCTTACCGAGGGCACCTCTCCCCCCACCTTCATCGCCACCGCCAACATCCTCCAGCAGGTCTGCTGCGAACGGCTGGAGGGGATCCTCTCCTGAACGCAGCCGGTAAAAAAGAAGAACCCGCGGCGGGCCGACGCTCCGGCTGGGCGGCTTTCCCCGCTCCCGGACGGCGGCCCGCCCATTTTTATGGAGGTGCCCAACCATGGCCAACAACCCCGCCTTGCTACAGCAGATCGAGGCCCTGCACCAGCAGGACGCCCATCTACAGATCGTGAACATCCTACAGGCCCTCTCCTCCGGCGGGCTGGATTACCAGCTCACCTGCCTTTTGGCCCGGGCCTACATCAACCTGGATGACCCCCAGCAGTGGCCCGAGGCCCTTCGCCTCCTCAACTCGGTGGCCGGGGAGGGGGCGGAGGACCCCACCTGGTACTTCCGCACCGGCGGCGTCCACTGCCGCCTCGCCACCACGGAGGACCTGGCCCGGGCGGAGGAGCTTTTCCGCCAGGGCTTTGCCCTCCTCCCCCCGGACAGCCCCGAGGCCGCCGACTGGCACCGGCGCTGCGACACCGCCCTTTCCCTCTGCCAGACCGATATCCGCCGTCAGGCCGCCTGGGACGCCTACCAGGATTCCCTGGACCTCCAAAAGGCCCAGGACTTCCTCCTCCACGGCGTCCTGGCCGGGTGCTTCCCCACCCTTAGCCAGGTGGAGGGGGACGCCATCCTGCTGCCCCAATGGCAGGCCCGGCTTCTCCCCCGGGTGGAGCGGCTGACCCAGCAGCAGGCCGTGCTGGGCTTCCACCTGGAGGCCCCCCAGTGGGGGACCTCCCTTTACGAGTGCTCGGCGGGGATGAGCTCCTCCCCCTCCCAGGCCATCTGCAACGCCGCCAACCTCTTTTTCGCCACCTTTGTCCAGGGCCTCTACCAGCTGGAGGAGCGACTACAGCCCCGGCCCCTGGAGACCTCCTTTGCTGGCCATCCCCACCGCTGGGAGGTCTACCTCAGCGACATCGCCTCCATGGGCTCCTCCCCCGCCGTAACCGGCCAGCCCTGGTGGGAGCTCCTTGGGGAGGACATCGCCCGCCGCCTGGGCAACCAGAAGCTCTGCTACGTCAAAATCTACGGCGCCAAGATCAACGGCGAGGTGACAGGGGAGTGCCGCGTGGACGACGTTAAAAGCGAGGAGCTGAGCCAGAAGGTGGCCCAGGTGGTGGAGGGCTGGCCGGACGTCCCCTTTGCCAGCCAAAAGCAGTTTTTCTTCCTCCGCCAGCAGGAGGAAACCACCCTCCCCTACCCCTACCTGGGCCCGGAGGGACGGCAACGGCGGAAGGAGGCGGTCATCCAGGGGAGCCGGCTTTTCCGGCAGTGCAAAACCGAGGCGGACTACGACGGCTACCTCCCCAAGGCCGCGGCCCTGCTCAAGGACGCTACCCTGGCGGCAGAGTGCCTCACCTTCCTGCCGGAGCTGTGCGCCGCCAACGCCTTCCCCCAGCTAAAGGAAGCGGAGACGGTGGAGATCTGCCGGGAGGGGATGCCCCCCGAAAGGGTGTACAAAAACCAGCTGGCCGATTACTATCCCCTTTGGACCGCCCTGTACGAGGCCCTCCAGGAGGGGGCCTTTGGGGAGGACACCAACGGCGTTTACCAGCAGTACATCGGCTACAGCGCCACCTACGGCGCCGTCCGCCAGATCAAGGAGGGGGGCTCCCAGCTGGAGGACTGCCAGCTCCAGCCCCTGGTCTTCCAGGTGGACCGGGATTTTGAGATACGCTGACCGGCCCCCGACGGATGGGCCTGTGACCCACACAAAAGGAGCCCCCGGGGAAATCCCCGGCGGGCTCCTTTTATTAGGAGGCGCTGCCTTGGGCAAAGGCTGTCCCCCCATCCAGGAGTTTCCATCTCCCCTGCCCCGCCGCAGGATGGCGGAAGCCCTCGAAATATGGTATACTTGGTATCGGAAGCACCGCTTTTGCCCCACCCGGACAACAAAGGAGGTCCCCCTGTGACTGTGATCAATCTGGAGGCCGGTATGCCCACCGTCGCCACCGCCAAAAACCTGCTCAGCCAGTCCCTGCGCACCGCAAAAGCCAACGGCACCCACCTTGTCAAGCTGATCCACGGCTACGGCTCCACCGGCAAAGGAGGCGCCATCCGCTCCGCCGTCCGCCGGGAGCTCCAGGACCGCAAGCGCCAGGGGCAGGTCCGCCTCTGGATTCCCGGGGAAGACTTCTCCCCCTTTAGCGAGGACACCCGCCAGGCGGTGGGCCGCTACCCGGAGCTGGCCAAGGACCAGGACTACGCCCGGACCAACCACGGCATCACCATTGTGGTGCTGTAGCGCCACCCCCGACGCCGAAAGGAGGAATCCGCCGTGAAGCGGAAGGTCAACATCCTCTGCGCCGTCCTCTGCGGGATGGTGCCGTTCTGGCTGGCGCTGGTCTGGCTGGCCCGGCGCAATCCCGACGGGGTAGAGCGGATCTACAGCCAGGGGTTCTACCCCCTGTGGGCCGGCGGGCTGATGGCCGTCACCAGCGCCCTGCCCTTCTCCCTGGCCGAGGTGCTGGTGATTACCGCCGCCCTGCTGGCGGTTTTCTGGCTCTGGTCCCTGGTCCGGGCCCTGGCGCGGGGCAGGGGGCAGCGCCGGCGCATCTTAGGGGACTACCTGCTGTGGGGGGGCGGGGCCTGCTCCCTGGTGCTGGCCCTCTTTCTGCTGGGGGGCGGCTTTAACTACTACCGCCCCGGCTTTACCCAGCGGAGCGGCCTTGCCCCCATCGCCTCCCCGGTGGAGGAGCTGGCCGGGCTCTGCCGGGCCCTGGCGGAGGAGGCCACCCTGCTCCGCCAAGGGTTGCCGGAGGACGAGGCAGGGGTGAGCCTGCTTTGCCAGGACAGCCGGGCGCTGGCCGGCACCGCCGCCGCCAGCTACCGGCTGCTGATGGAGACAGAGCCGGGATGGGCCGGGCTTTTTGAGCTGAGCACCCGGTGCCGCCCCAAGGAGGTCTTTTTCTCCGAGGCCATGTCCTACATGGAGATTGTGGGGGTGTTTACCCCCTACACCGACGAGGCCAACGTCAACTTCCACACCACCGATTTTGACATCCCCTTTGCGGCCTGCCACGAGCTGGCCCACATCAGCGGCTTTATGCGGGAGGACGAGGCCAACTTTTTGGCCTACGCCGCCTGCCGGGCCTCCCAGGACACCTTCTTCCGGTACAGCGGGACGGTGACGGCGCTGATCCACACCGGCAACGCCCTTTACACCAAGGACCCGGACCTTTACCGGGAGGCCATGGAGGGGCTGGGCGAGGGGGTGCGGCGGGACCTGGCGGCAAGCAGCGCTTATTACCAGGCCCACCACACCAGCTTTGGCGAGTTTTCCACCAAGGTGAATGACACCTATCTGAAGGTGAACAGCCAGCCCCAGGGGGTGGCCAGCTATGGCCGGATGGTAGACCTGCTGCTGGCGGATTACCGGGCGCGGAGGGGTTAGAGCCAGAACGGGTTCTAAGAACCTGTATTCATAACCGGATGATGCAGGCAGGACAAGGGATTTTCCCGCCCTGCAAGGCAAAAAACCGCAGCAATACTTGGTGTATTGCAAG
>JAAWGY010000028.1 GCA_022795575.1 Angelakisella sp.
AAATGCGCCCGCCTCCAGCGCCTGCGGCGCGCGGCGGGCTGTTTTGGGGAGAAAGCGGCTACTCCTAACCCCGGCCGCGGTTTGCGCTTCCCCGCCAGGAGGGCAACAAACCGCAATAGCCCCCATCCTCACCCAAACGCCGCTGTACAAAACCGCGGCCTGACGGCCTACAACACAACGGCAGGGCCTGTGCCAAAAACACAAGCCCTGCCGTTGTAATAGTCGTCATGGGGAGTTTCGCTCCTGCGGGAGCGACCAGGGCGCTGCCCTGGACCTGCAAGCCTTTGAAAAGGCTTGACCGAAACTTTTGGCGCCCTGCGGGCCTTGGCGGCAGCGGCTACTCCTTCCACAAAAGACGCAGGCCAACGGTAAGCAGCAACGCCGAAACCCACAGCATCGCCATAACATCCGGATCCAACAACCGCCGCCAAAAAGGTGGCTCCTTCCCAACCGTCGTTCCGTCAACCACCCGCCTGCCCGCAATCATCTCATTCTCCGCCCCTGTCTCCCCCGCCCCAGCATCACCCGAAGCAGCCTGCCCCTTACCACCTTTCCCCTCCCCCTTGGAAGCACCACCCTTCCCACCAGCCCCCTGTTGTTTACCCGCGGCGCTCCCGCTCTGCCCCGCCGCGCCATCCAAAGCACTCTGCCCCAATAAACCCTCCTCTTCCTCCCGTTCCTCCGGAAAAGCCGGTCCCTCCCCCTGCCAAACCCCCTCATCAGGCCCCCAAGCCCCAGGCCCGGGCCGCTCCCCCTCCTCCGGCGGCAGCCCCGGCAGCGGCCCGCCCTCGCTCCCCGCCCCATCATCCCACCAAGGCGGAGACTCCTCCCCCTCGCTCCCCCCGGAAGCAGGCGGAAGCGGCTCCTCCGGCACATCCGGCAACGCAGGCCCCGGCGGCGGCTCCGGCACAGAGGGCGGCTCCTCCGGTCTCCCCGAAGGGCCCGGCTCCAACGTTGGCGGCTCCGGCAGTGGCTCCACCAACGGCTCCTCCCCCACAATCTCCACCGACGCCAGCGAAAGCCCCCCGGCAGCCTCAAACCGGTACCGCTCCTCCCGCCCCAGGATCTGGATGGAGGCCTGGTCGGTTAGGGTAATCCGCACCCAGCAGCACCCCTCCTCCAGCTCGGCCTCGTAGACCTCATAATAATAGGTGTCCCCACCCTCCTGTTCCAAGGAAAGCAGGGTGCAGGACACCGGAAAAAACGCCTCCCCGTCAAAGGAAGCCGAAATGGAAAGCCCGTAATCGGTGAGACCGGAGGGGGCATCTTCGTCTAAAAAGACAAACTCCATCCCCTCCCCGTCGTAAGCCATCCGCCGCCCGGCGCAGTATACCTCGCCGTCGGAGGGGCAGTACCGCAGGGGAAGCTCCCCAATCCCCCGAACCAGCGTATCCCCCTCCCAGCCAGCCCAGCAGCCGTGGCGGCTGTAGATGGCCACCGTCACCTGCTCCGCGCCGGGACAGTGGTAAAGGGCGCTGGCACGCTGCCGGTTGGACTGTTGGCAAAGATAGCTGTCGTCGGGAGGATCCGCCCAGCCGATGTAATCCTCCTCCGGGAGGCCAAGGTTCTGGTACCGGCCGGGACCGGCGGGATCGTCGCAGGGGTCGGCAACGTCTGCCCGGGCGATGACGGTCCCCCAGACGGACATCAGCAGGAAAAGCGGCAAAAGGAGGGCTGCTTTGCTCCGGATCGGCATGGGATGACCTCCCCTCTGCCCGGCAAGCAGTGATTCTTCTGCATTCCATCATATACCAAAATTTTCCTGTTTACAACCCTTTGGGCCCCAATTTGACAGGCCGGGGATAGGTTTTTGGGGGAGGCGGCAATTTCTACCGAAAAGGACCCGCAATCGGCGAAATACCCCTCGGTTTCCGTTGAAATCCATGGCAAAGGTATGGTATAATACCAAATATCTATGAGGACAAGCAGCGTTCCCCTCGCCGGTCAGGAGGGGGAGCGGGGAAGGAAAGGGGTTTTTGGGGATGATCCGGAGCATGACAGGATACGGGCGGGCCCAGGCGGTGATTGGGGGGCGGGATATCACGGTGGAGATCCGGTCGGTAAACCACCGGTACCTTGAGTTTTCGGCCAAGCTCCCCCGGGGGTGCGGCTACCTGGAGGACAAGCTGAAGGGGCTGGCCCAGGGGGCGGCAAGCCGGGGCAAGGTAGAGGTGGGGGTGCTGCTGCAAACGGTGGACAGCCCGGATACCCAGGTGGCGGTAAACAAGGAGCTGGCCCGGGCCTATGTGGGGGCGCTGCGGGAGATGGGGGAGGAGCTGGGGCTGACGGACGACCTGTCCCTTTCGGTGGTGGCGCGGTTTGGGGAAATCTTTACGCTGCGCCGGAGCCCGGATGACGAGGAGGCCATTTGGGCGGCGGTGGAGCAGGTGGCCCGGCAGGCGGTGGAGCGGTTTGTGGCGATGCGCCGGGCCGAGGGGGCGAGGCTGCGGGAGGACATCCTGGGGCGGCTTTTGACCATTGAGGCGGGGGTTGCGCGGGTAGAGGAGCGGAGCCCCCAAACGGTGGCGGAGTACCGGGCGAGGCTGACGGCGCGGATGGAGGAGCTGCTGGGCAAGGCGGCGATTGACGAGCAGCGGATTCTGGCGGAGGCGGCGCTGGTGGCGGACCGGCTGGCGGTGGACGAGGAGACGGTGCGGCTGCGGAGCCATTTGGCGCAGCTGCGGACCATTCTGGACAGTCCCGAGGCGGTGGGGCGGAAGCTGGACTTTTTGGTGCAGGAGATGAACCGGGAGGCCAACACCATTGGCAGTAAGGCGCAGGATGTGGCGATCGCGCAGGTGGTGGTGGAAATCAAGAGTGAGATTGAGAAGATCCGGGAGCAGATCCAGAACATTGAATAAAGAAGGGGGAGCGCCCGATGCAGAAAACAACCATGATGAAGATCGCCGCCGGACTGCTGGCGGCGGCCTCGGTTCCGCCCCTATGTGTCTACGGGACCTATCGTTGGGCCGTCTGGCGGGGGGCACGGCCCGCCCCGCATACCGTCAGCAGTATCGGCGTTATCGGCGGGGCGGATGGCCCTACCGCCATCTTTGTCGCCGCCAGGATGCAGATGGAGCGTTACCTTGCGCTGGGGGCTGTCCCGTTGGCGGCGGCTGCGGGGCTGTTCCTTTGGGCACAAAAGCGGAGACAGAAAGAAAGGAAAGAGGGGTAACGCCATGAAGCTTATCAACATCGGCTTCGGCAACATGGTATCGGCCAGCCGGCTGGTGGCAATCGTCAGCCCGGAATCGGCCCCCATCAAGCGCATCGTCCAGGACGCCCGGGAAAACGGCAGCCTCATCGACGCAACCTACGGGCGGCGGACCCGGGCGGTGATCGTCACCGATTCGGACCACATTATCCTCTCGGCGGTCCAGCCGGAAACGGTGGCAAACCGTGTGGTGGACTACGAGGAGGAGGAAGAGGAGCTGGAGGATGAATAAGAGCGGTGTTTTGGTGGTCTTCTCCGGGCCCTCGGGCTCCGGCAAGGGCACCGTGCTGGCAGAATACTTTAAGGCCCACCCGGAGGCCGCGTTTTCGGTCTCCGCCACCACCCGGGCCCCCCGGCCCGGGGAGGTGGACGGGGTGAATTACCACTTTGTCACCCGGGAGCGGTTCGAGGAGATGATCCGCGCCGGGGAGGTGCTGGAGCACACCCAGTACAACGGCAACTACTATGGCTCCCCCGCCGGCCCCATCCGGCAGGAGCTGGCGGCGGGCCGGGACGTGGTGCTGGAGATCGAGGTGGAGGGCGCCATGCAGGTGCGGCAGCGCTTCCCCGAGGCGGTGCTGATCTTTGTGGCCCCTCCCTCCTACCGGGAGCTGGAGGCCCGGCTCACCGGCCGGGGCACCGAGAGCCCGGAGCAGATCGCCGGCCGGCTGGCCGCGGCCCGGCGGGAGATGGCCATGGCCCCCCGGTACGACTACCTGCTGGTCAACGACCGGGTGGAGGACGCCGCCCGGCGGCTGGGGGAGATCATCGCCGCCGCCAAGTGTGCCCCCGGCAGGCAGCAGGAATTTTTGCGGCAGTTTGACGAAGAAAACACAGAAAAGTAAAAGGAGATAGTGAATCATGCTCAGACCTTCCATGTCCCAAATCCTAAAGCCCGGCGAAAGCTACTATGAGTTTGTGGTGGCGGTGGCCCAAAAGGCCCGGGAGATCGCCGACCAGGCGATAAAGGACAAAATCTGCCTGGAGGATAAATCGGTGACGCTGGCGGTGCAGATGTTCGCCAGCGGGGAGCAGAAGCTCTCGGACCTGAAGATGCACATCGGCCGCCAGGGGGAGGCGGAGGACCAGGGCGACGCCCCGGAGGCGGAGCCCGCCCCGGAGGAGGACGACGACCTGGACGACCCGGAGGAGGACGAGCTGGCGTGACCAGGAATACCCTCCGGAAAGGAACAGATGCTCCCCGGGGGCATCTGTTCTTTCGAGCCTATGCAGGAGCTCCCTGAACGCCGCTTTATCCGCCAAGGGAACAGCCTGACCATTGGCAGTAGCTGCCGTTTTGCCGGCAGGCCGGTGGTATCTGTTTGGACACGCAGAAAGAGCTTTATACCAAAGGGTGAAAGCTTGCTACAATAGACAGGCAGTGAAATAAGGATGGTGAAGAATGTTAAAAAGTCCGACGAAAGCCGAAGAGGATGAGCTTGCAAGGATTGAGGGTATTGTCAAAGAGAAAAGCATTGAGTATTTGAAATGCTTTGATTTAAGAGACTATCTTTTCCCACAGATAGCAGCTGAACAGATAGATAAAAAGGGCATGGCGGAGGATTTCAATACATTTTGTAGCCAAGAAAGTAATGTTCTTGTCCGGACCTGTATCGGAAAAATATGGGCACGTGATAAAGGCTTAAGCTTCGATTATGATTCTTCCATTTTTGCAAACTATGTTTTTTGGATAACGATGTTTGCAGGGACACAAAGAAAGGAAGCGTTTTGGGAGCTTTTAAGCCGGCAAAGTCAATATGAATACATTTTGGGCCATGAAAACGGAGCGCTGTATCGTGGAGACACCATGAATTCATGGAGTACAACAGTAAATGAATTTATTCGTGTTTGTGGAAATGACTATGTTTTCGGTCATCGTGGCAGGTATATCCCTGCGGACTATCAGGAATGGTATGAATTCCTGAGCGTTCCAGAGAATTATAAAAGAGATCTGCCGGGATATATCACGGAGTTTATGAATGTTGTGTACACAATAGGAAATATACTTCCGGTTCCTTGTACACCTTCCAGTTTCAATAAGCGGCGCAGCTCAGCGGTGAAGGATTACTGGGATTTAACCTTGTTGGCAATTTACAATTATTATCATCTCGCCCCCGGGAAAAACAACTGGATTTTGGAATACAAAGAATGGTTAAATATCTTTGGAACAGGCCAAAATGGTTGGGATCGTTTTGTTGAATGCACATTTATGAATCCTTTTGTTTACAAATGTGGAGACCACTTTGGCCCTCCCAAGCCGTTGTGGCAGGAGCATTTTACGAAAAACAGACTGCCCCGGACCCCGGAGCAGTTTGAACAGTTCTTTGTAAATGCCAAAAACGGCATCCTTGAACGGGGTGAATTGATAGCAGCTGCACTAAAAAAAGGTAGGATCTGTCCGGTTTCGTTGTGATAAGCCTTTTCCTGCCGGAAGGGGGCAGGCGGCAGAACCGGGGCGGGGAGCGTATCCGGAGAAAGGGGGAGCGGCGTGGCGGAGATAGTCCGGGTGGCGGTGGAAAACGCCGCTTACCACTTTGATAAGCTGTACGACTACCTGGTGCCGGCGGGGATGACCCTGGCGCCGGGGCAGCGGGTGGTGGTGCCCTTTGGCCGGGGCAAGGCGCGGTGCCGGATGGGGCTTGTGCTGGAGCTGGCCGAAGCCCCGGCAGAGGCGCCCGGGCCGGGGATTAAGGCGGTGCAGTCCGCCGCCGATCCGGAGCCGGTGCTCGACGAGGAGCTGCTGCGGCTGCTGCGGTGGCTAAAGGCGGAAACCTTTTGCACCTGGTACGACGGGCTGCGGGTGCTGCTGCCCGGGGGGTACGGGATGCGGACCCAGCGCAGCTGGAGCCCCCGGCGGGGGGAGGGGTACGACGAGGCGAGCCTGAGCCCCCAGGCGGCACAGCTGCTGCGGTACCTTTTGGGGCGCAAAAAGCCGGTGGGCCAGGAGGAGCTGCTGGAGGCCATGGGGCTGGCCGAAAACCACCCCGCACTAAGGGAGCTGGAGGAGCGGGGGCTGGCCCAGTGCCAGGACCTGCTGAAGCGCCGCGTCCAGGACCAGAAGATCCAGATGGTGCGGCTGGCACCGGACTGGGAGGCCGCGCTGCTGACCCCCAAGCAGGAGCAGGTGCTGGAGCTGCTGCAGGGGGTGGGCTGCGCCTCGGTTAAGGAGGTTTGCTACTTTGCCGGCGTCACCAAGGGGGTGGTGGACCACTTTGTCCGGGCGGGGGCGGGGGAGTACTACGTAGAGGAGACCTACCGGGACCCCTGCGCCGACGCCGAGATCCCCCCCCGGGAGGAGATCGCCCTGTCGCCGGAGCAGCAGGCGGCGGCGGAGCAGCTACAGGAGGCCTTCCGCCGCCACGAGGGGGCCACCGCCCTGCTCTTTGGGGTGACGGGGAGCGGCAAAACCCAGGTGTTCATGAAGGTCATCGACCTGGCCCTTGCGGCAGGGGAGCAGGCCATTGTGCTGGTGCCGGAGATCGCCCTTACCCCCCAGACCATCCGGCGGTTCCGGGGATACTATGGCCAGCGGGTGGCGGTGCTGCACAGCGGCCTTTCCATGAGCCAGCGGCTGGACGAGTGGAAGCGGGCAAAGCGGGGGCTGGTGGACGTGGTGGTGGGGACCCGGTCGGCGGTGTTCGCCCCCCTGCCCCGGCTGGGGCTGATTGTGGTGGACGAGGAGCAGGAGCACACCTACCGGTCCGAAAGCTCCCCCCGGTACGACGCCCGGGACGCCGCCCGGGTGCGGATGAAGCTGCGGCGGGGGCTGACGGTGCTTTGCTCCGCCACCCCCTCGGTGGAGAGCTATTACCACGGGGAGCGGGGGGACTACCTGCTGGTAAAGCTCCCCCGGCGGTACGGGACGGCACGGCTGCCCAGCGTCACCATCCTGGATATGCAGCGGCAGGAGATCCCGGCGGAGGGCCTCTCGGAGGAGCTGTGCCAGGAGATCCACCAAAACCTGAAGCAGGGGGAGCAGACCATCCTGCTGATGAACCGGCGGGGGTACTCCACCCAGGTAAAGTGCGCCGCCTGCCACGCCACGGTGGAGTGCCCCAGCTGCTCGGTGACGATGAAGTACCACAGCGCCAACAACCGGCTGATGTGCCACTACTGCGGCTACAGCGCCCCGGTGCCGGACCGCTGCCCCGGCTGCGGAAGCGGCTTTATCAAGTACAGCGGCCTTGGCACCCAACGGGTGGAGGAGGTGGTGCGGGAGCGCTGGCCCCAGGCCCGGGTGCTGCGGATGGATATGGACACCACCATGCGGCGGGATTCCCACGAGCGGCTGCTGGGGCAGTTCCGGGCGGGGGAGTACGACATCATGGTGGGCACCCAGATGGTGGCCAAGGGGCTGGATTTCCCCAACGTCACCCTGGTGGGGGTGCTGACGGTGGACCAGATGCTGTACAGCGAGGACTTCCGGAGCTACGAGCGGACCTTCTCCCTGGTAACACAGGTGGTGGGGCGGTGCGGCCGGGCGGACAAGCCGGGGCGGGCCTTTATCCAGACCTACACCCCGGAAAACCCCATCCTGGTGGCGGCGGCCAGCCAGCGGTACGAGGCGTTTTACCGGGAGGAGATCGAAAGCCGGAGGTTCCACCTCTACCCCCCCTTCTGCCGCCTTTACTGCGTGGGGATCACCGGGGAGGCGCTGGAGGAGACGGAGGCGGGGGCCAAACGGCTGCTGGAGCTGATGAAGGAACGGCTGCGGGAGGAGTACCAGGACCTGCCGGTGCGGCTGCTGGGGCTCTCCCAGGGGGCGGTGTTCCGGGTGGCGGGACGGTACCGGTACAAGATCCTGCTGAAAACGGTGCGTGGCCCCCGGAGCCGCCAGCTGCTGGGGGAGCTGCTGGAAACGGCGGGAAAGGAGCTGCCCCGGGGGGTGGCGGTGTTTATCGACCCGCAGTACGACTCGGGACTTTAATCAATACAGGAGGCAGAGGAGCATGGCAATACGGAATATGCGGCTGGAGGGGGACGACATCCTCCGGAAGAAAAGCAGGCCGGTGGAAAAGTTTGACCGGCGGCTATGGGAGCTGCTGGACGATATGGCGGACACCCTGGCCCAGCAGAACGGGGCGGGGCTGGCCGGCGTCCAGGTGGGGGTGCTGCGGCGGGTGTTTTTGGTGGACGCCGGGGAGGGCCCGGTGGAGTTTATCAACCCGGAGATTTTGGCCACCAGCGGGAGCCAGCGGGTGCTGGAGGGGTGCCTTTCCTACCCCGGGCAGTGGGGGATGATCACCCGGCCGAACCAGGTGAGGATCCGGGCCCAGGACCGGCGGGGGCGGTGGTTTGAGCTGGAGGGGGAGGGGCTGATGGCCCAGGCCATGCTCCACGAAAACGGGCACCTGGACGGGCTGGCCTTTAAGGACGACCCCACCTTTACCCCCCTGAGCGAGGAGGAGGTAGAGGCCATGGCGGAGGGAGAGGAGGGCTGAGGATGGCGCTGGACATCGTTTTTATGGGGACGCCGGACTTCGCGGTGCCCTGCCTGGAACAGCTCATCGCAGACGGGCACCGGGTAAAGGGTGTGTTTACCCAGCCGGACAAGCCGGTGGGGCGGCACCAGACGCTGACGCCGCCGCCGGTGAAGCGGCTGGCGGAGCAACGGGGGATCCCGGTGTGGCAGCCGGCGAAGCTCCGGGACGGCAGCGCACTGGAGATTTTGCGGGGGCTGGCGCCGGACCTGATTGTGGTGGTGGCCTACGGGCGGATCCTGCCCCGGGACATCCTGGACTGCCCCCGGCTGGGGTGCGTCAACGTCCACGGCAGCATCCTGCCCAAATACCGGGGGGCGGCGCCGATTCAGTGGACGGTGATCAACGGGGACGAGACGGCTGGCGTCACCACCATGTTTATGGCGGAGGAGTTAGACGCGGGGGACACCATCCTCACCATGACCACCCCGGTGGGGGAGGACGAGACCAGCGGGGAGCTGTACCGGCGGCTGTCGGACTTGGGGGCGAGGTGTCTTTCCCGGACGCTGGCGCTGTTTGACGGGGGGGGAGAGGTGCCCCGGGCGCCCCAGGACCACAGCAGGATGTCGTTGGCGCCGATGCTGGACAAGGGGATGGGGGCGCTGGACTTTACCCGGCCCGCGGGGGAGCTCCACAACCTGATACGGGGGCTGAACCCGTGGCCGGGGGCGTGGACGACGGTAAAGGGCAAGCGGCTAAAGGTGCTGCGGAGTATGCTTGAGGAGAGGACCGGGCGGCTGGGGGAGCCGGGGGAGGTTTTGCCGGGGGGACGGTTTACGGTGGCCTGCGGCGAGGGGGCACTGACGCTGACGGAGGTACAGCTGGAGGGGAAGAAGGCCATGGCCGGGGCAACCTATTTGGGCGGGGCCCATGGTTTGGTTGGGCAGCGGCTGGGGGAGTAAACCGGCGGCGGAGGCCGGGGGACGGGGCGGTGCAGGAGCCGCCCGCCCAAGGCCCGCGGGGAGCCATGCTGTGTCCCTAAAGCCGAAAAAAAGCGCATAACAAGGGCCCGGGGCAGTAAACACTGCCCCGGGCCTTCGCCCTGTCCAGCCCCAACACCGCCGCGCTGTGCGGTTTTACCGAAAAAAGCCCCGGCTTTTTGTGGGATGCCGCCTATAGCAATTTCGCATACCCCTCATGAGGATCTGGTATTATTCAGCAAAATAAACAGGTGGTATACTATAGGCATCGTATTTCCTGCAGGATACGTCAAATCCCCAAAGAACAGGAGGAGCTATCTTGACTGGACCGTTACTGATCGTTGTTTTCTTGCTTTCTATGGTGTACCTCTTTGTAACCATTGTGCGCTTTAAGATGAACCCCTTCTTTTCGATGATCTCCGCCGCCATCATCATCGGGGTGGTGGTGGGAATGGACCTGAACGCCCTGGTGGGCGGCATCACCTCCGGGTTTGGCGGCGTTTGCAGCAGCCTGGGGATTGTGGTGGCCATGGGCTTTTTGCTGGGCGGGATGCTCTCCGAGGCCGGGGCCACCGATTCGCTGGCCGACGCCGCCCTCTCCACCTTCGGGGAAAAGCGGGCCAGCCTCGCTATGAACCTCACCGGCTTTATCGTCTCCATCCCGGTGTTCTACGGCTCCGCCTACGTCATCCTGAACCCCATCCTCCGCACCCTCTCCCGCAAGACCCGCAAGCCCATCCAGGTCTACATCACCGCCCTTTCGGTGGGGCTGCTTACCACCCACTGCCTGGTGATCCCCACCCCCGGCCCCCTCAGCGTGGCCGGCACCATCGGGGTAAACTTCGGCTGGTTCATCCTCTATTCCCTCCTGGTCAGCATCCCCGGGGCCCTGGTGGGCGGCTGGCTGTACGGTGAATTTTTGGGCAAAAAGCGCTATCCTTATGTGGAGCCCGTGGCCGCCGCCGGTGAGGCGCCGGAGGCCCCCAAGGCCCCGGACAAAAAACGAGCCCCCGCCGGCCTTGCCATCGCCATTATCGCCCTGCCCCTGCTGCTCATCGTCCTCGGTACCCTTATCCCCATGTGGGTGAGCGTCCCCGGGGTGGTCTCCCTCTGCCAGTTCTTTACCGCCGGCAACGGCGTCATCGCCCTGATTGCCAGCGTCATCTTTGCCGCCTGGACGCTGCGCCCCTATGTCCAGGGGAGCTACGCCCCCATCATCACCAAAAACTTTAACGAGATGGGGGAGATCATGCTGCTGTTAGGGGCCGGCGGCTCCTTTGGCGCCATCATCCAGGCCAGCGGCATCGGCGACTACTTTGTGGCGCTGCTGCGGAGCTGGAACGTCCCCCTCATCGTCCTGGCCTTCCTACTCTGCCTGCTGATGCGCACCGCCCTGGGCTCGGCGGCGGTGGCGATGGTGACAACCGCCTCCATTGTGGCCCCCCTCTGCGCGCAGTTAGGGGAAAGCGGCATCATCATGGGGCTGAGCATCTGTGCCGCCAGCATGGCCTTTGCCACCCCCACCGACGCCGCCTTTTGGCTGGTGCAAAAGCTGGATAACCTCTCCTTTAAGGATACCTGGATTACCCACACCTTTGGCAACGCCATCGCCTGCGGGGTGATGTTTGCCATCGTGCTGCTGCTCAACGCCGGCCGGGGCTTTCTGCCCGGCCTGTAAGAGCCTGCTCAGCATCACCCGGCCCGCCGCCTTGGCAGGGATTATCCCGCCCTGGGGCGTTACTGCGCCCGCAGGCGCGTCCAGGCGCAACCGTCGTAGGTGGCTCAAAATCCCTGCCAATCCGGCGCAAGGGGAGATGCTGAACAAGCTCTAAGAAAAAGGAGGTTTTGCTGTATGTATGATCTGTTGATCCAAAACGGACTTGTCGTGGACGGCACCGGCGATGTCCCCTACCCGGCGGATGTGGCGGTGACAGGGGATACCATCGTAAAAATCGGGGAGATCCGGGAGCCGGCCGCCCGGACCATCGACGCCCGGGGGAGGCTTGTTACCCCCGGCTTTATCGATATCCACTGCCACTCCGACGCCATCGTCTTCCAGCCGGACAAAAACCCCACCCGGCTGCGGCAGGGCTTTACCACCGAGGTGGTGGGCAACTGCGGCATCTCCTGCGCCCCCCTCACCGACGAGCTCCGGGAGCGGTGGGCCGCCTACTGCGCCCCCTTCTTTTCCGAAATGGAGGTGCCCTACAACTGGAACAGCTACGACCAGTACCTGACCGAGGTGGAAAAGAACCGGCTCTGCCTGAACATGGCGGGACTGGTGGGCCACGGGACGGTACGGGCCTGTGTGGCCGGCTTTGAGGACCGGCCCTTTACCCCGGAGGAGCTGGCCCGGGCTCAGGCGCTGCTGGCCGATTCCCTCCAGGCGGGGGCCTTCGGCTTCTCCTCCGGCCTTATCTATCCCCCCGGCGTCTACTCCACCCGGGAGGAGATGCTGGCGCTGGCCCGGGTGGTGCAGCAGCACGGCGCCATCTACACCAGCCACATTCGCAGCGAAAGCTACGGCCTTATCGAGGCGGTGGGGGAGGCCATCCGGGTGGCGGAGGAGACCGGGGCCAGCGTGGAGATCTCCCACCACAAGGCCGCCGGCCGGCCCAACCACGGCAAGATCCGGGAGACGTTAAGGATGATCGCCGAGGCCCGGGCCAAGGGACTCAACGTCAACTGCGACGTCTACCCCTACGACGCCGCCAGCACCAACTTTAACTCCATCCTACCCCCCTGGGCCCTGGCGGGGGGGGTGGAGGCGATGCTGGAGCGGCTCCGGAGCCCGGAAACCCGGGCAAAGCTCATCGCCGCCATGAAGGACCAGCACCCCGACTGGGAGAGCTTCTACCAGCTCACCGGCTGGGAGGGGATGTACATCACCGAGTGCAGCGTGGAAAAATACGCCGACCGCACCCTGGCGGAGATCGCCCGGACGGAGGGGGTGGATCCCTTTGAAAAGGCGCTGGACATCCTGCTGGAGAGCCGCAACCACACCATGATGATCGTCTTCTTTATGAGCCCGGAGGACGTTTCCCGGGCCATCGCCAGCCCCTTCTCCATCATCTGCACCGACGGCTTCCCCTCCCGCAAAAAGAGCCATCCCCGGTATTACGGCAGCTGCGTGCGGGTGCTGGAAAAGTACGTCAAGGAGGAGCACCTCCTTTCCCTCCCCCAGGCGGTCCACAAAATGACCGGGATGCCTGCCGCCAAGCTGGGGATTGCCGACCGGGGGCTGCTGCGGGAGGGGATGAAGGCCGACCTGCTGGTCATCGACTTTGCCGCCCTCCACGACAACGCCACCTACCAGAACGACACCGCCCTCTGCGACGGCATCGACTATGTGGCGGTAAACGGCCAGGTGGTGGTGGAGGAAGGGAAGAACCTCCCCATCTACGCCGGGCGGGTGCTTCGCAAGGGCCGGTAAACGGCTTCGCCACAGCCAGCACCGGGCCCCGCCCCACAGCAGACCGGGGGCGGGGCCCGAAAAACATCATCTGTCTAAGAGCCTATTCAAAATCTCCCTACACGCCGCCTTGACAGGCCTTTTCCCGCCCTGCTGCGTTACCGCGCCCCCAGGCGGCCTTTGGGCCGTTGGGAAAAGCCCTGCCAATTCGGCGCGCCGGGGGATCCTAAACAGGCACTAAGAGAAAGGAGCAGAGCATGGAACAACTGACCAAGCTGATCCGGGAGGACATGAAGCCGGCGCTGGGTGTCACCGAGCCCGGGGCCATCGCCTTTGCCGCGGCCACGGCAAAGGCACAGGTTGGGGGGGAGGTCACGGGGGTATCGCTGCGGCTAAACAGCGGGATGTACAAAAACGCCTTTACCTGCGGCATCCCCGGCAGCAGCCGGCTGGGGAACCTTTACGCCGCAGCCCTGGGGGCGGTGGGGGCAGATCCGGAGAAGGGGCTGGAGTGCCTGGGGGGGATCACCCCGGAGCAGGAGCGGGAGGCCGAGGCGCTGGTAAAGGCGGGGAAGGTCCGGGCCGAGGTAAGCCGGGTGAGCAGCCGCATCGAGATTGAGGCGGAGGTCTCCACCCGGCAGGGCACCGCCGCGGTGGTGATTCGGGACAGCCACACCCACATTGTGGAGATCCGGGTCAACGGGGCTGTCACCTACCGGCAGGAGGAGGCTCCGGCTGGGGAGGAGGAGCGGGAGGCCCCTCTGATCCACCAGTACACCCTGGGCCAGCTGGTGGAGTACATCGAGACGGTGCCTTTTTCGGAGATCGAGTTCATCGAGGAGGCTTACCGGGTGAATCTGGCCCTCTTTGAGGAGGGGCTGGGGAGCTCCCGGACCACCTTTGCCCCTCTGCTGCTCCAGGAGAACGGGGGGGAGCGGTTCAGTGCCGACGAGGAGCGGACCGCCAGCCTCCTTTGCAACGCCGCCATTGAGGCCCGGGTCATCGGGCTGGACCGTCCGGCTATGAGCATCACCGGCTCCGGGGCTCACGGCATCATTGCCACGCTGCCCCTTTACGCGGCGTACCGGGTGCGGGGATACAGCCGGGAGCGGCTGCTTCGGGCTACGGCGCTGAGCTACCTTGTCTGCATCTACATCAAGGAATATTCCGGCAGGCTTTCTGCCTTTTGCGGCTGCGCCATTGCTGCCGGGACCGGGATGGCGGTGGCTTTGGCTTGGCTGCGGGGGGGCAGGGTGCCGGAGCTGGCGGGGGTGATCCGCAACATGGCCTCCAGCATCACCGGCATGATTTGCGACGGCGGCAACCAGGGGTGCACCATGAAGGGGATTGCGGCGGTTTCTGCTGCCTATGCCTCGGTACGGCTGGCCATGGCGGGGGTGTCGGTTCAGGCGGTTCACGGCATCAACGGCAGGACACCGGAGGAGACGATGGCCTTTATGGGGCGGATTGCGTCCCCGGGGATGGAGGGGACCGAGACCACCATCATGGAGATTTTGGGGGAGAAGGGGCGGGGGATGTAGGGTGGTGTTACCGTTCTGTTTGGGGAGGGGTGCTTCGGGCGGCGTTGGCTACCTCCTGGCGGAAGGTGGTTTGCTGGGGCGGGCCCTGGCGCCAGGGGGTGGGGGGCGGGGGGTATCCCTGGGCGGTGAAGAAGGCGCGGAGGCGGGCGGCGGCGCGGGCGCTGGGGAGGCGCCGGCCCTGTTCCCACATTCCCACGGTGCTGGGGGTAACGGCGAGGGCGTTGGCCAGCTGCTGCTGGGTTAGGTTTAGCTTGTGGCGTGTGTTCTGGAGCCAGGTGGAGAACATGGCACGACCTCCTTTTGGTTTTATTGTAGCAGCTGGGGGGTGGTGCGGCAAGGGGGGCGGCGGGTTGCTGTCCGGTTGTTGGGACTGCTGCGGGGGCGTTTGGGAAAATGACGGCAGCCTGTCCCACAGGTTGTGCCCGCCCGGGCTACCGGGCCGCAGGTCCAGGGCCGCGCAGGCCCTGAAGGCGCAGGGACCTTCTGCGGAAGGTCCGG
>JAAWGY010000029.1 GCA_022795575.1 Angelakisella sp.
CTCCGTCGCCTGCGGGCGACACCTCCCCTTTCAGGGGAGGCCGGCCTAAGAGCCGCCTTCGGCGGTTGGCCGTGGGGCTGCTTCGCAGCCCTTTGGAGGGACGATTTACGGCGGAGTTGTACCAAAGAAGATGGGGACTGCCGTCTTATCAGGCCGTCAGGCCGCGGTCCAAAAACAGCGGCGTAATGGTGGGGATGGGGCCAATCGCAGGTTTCCTCCCGACTGGCCAGGAAGCACAAACCGCGGCCGGGGTTAGGAGTAGCCGCTATCTCCCCAAAACAGCCCGCTGCGCGCCGCAGGCGCTGTAAGCGGGCGCATTTTGGGCCCACCAGCCCCCCGTCAATTTCTGTCTGGAGTTTTCTCCCCAAATATGCTATAATAATACCCACACAGCCCGTCAGCCGCCATTTCAGCGCGGCCCAAAGCCCTAACATAAAGGAGCGATATATTATGAAGATGATCCTTGCCATCGTGTCCAACGACGACAGCTCCAACGTATCCCGCACCCTCACCAAGGAGCGGTACTCCGTCACCCGGCTGGCCACCACCGGCGGCTTTCTGATGTCCGGCAACACCACCCTCCTCATCGGTGTAGAGGACGAAAAGGTGGACGATGTCATCCGCATCATCGCGGATAACTCCCGCAAGCGCACCAAGATGGTGCCCTCCACCGCCTCCTTCAGCGCGGGGATGTACGCCGGGATGCCGGTACAGGTGACGGTAGGCGGCGCCACCATCTTTGTGATGAACGTGGAACGGTTCGAGAAGGCCTGATGCAGAGGAAAAGAACACTCCCCCCGCTCCCCGGCCCGCTGCGGACCATGGCGGAGGAGGGGCGGCTGGTGCACAGCATCTGCCTGGAGGGGGCTCCCGGCAGCGGGCGCAAGGAGACCGCCATGGCCCTGGCGGGGGCCATCCTCTGCGAGCGGCAGGGGGGGGAGATGTGCGGGGAGTGCCTGCCCTGCCGCAAGGTGCTGGAGGGGGTGCACAGCGACGTCGTCCTGGTGGACGGCAGAGCCCAGCCGGAGCGCTTTAAGGTGGAGCCGATGCGGGAGCTGCGGGCCGGCGCCTACCGGAGCCCCAGCGAGGGACGGGCCAAGGTGTATGTCATCGCCGAGGCGCAGCTCCTCTCCCGGGAGGCCCAGAATATCCTGCTTAAGGTGATTGAGGAGCCGCCGGAGGATACCTTTTTCCTCTTTACCTGCGACAATAAATTCCGGCTGCTGCCCACCATCCTATCCCGGGTGGTGGCGGTGGCGGTGCCCCCTTTGCCGGTGGAGCAGTGCCGGCGGGCCTTGGCGGAGCGAGTCCCCGGCAAGACCGAGGAGGCCTACCGGGAGGCGGCGCTGCTGAGCTGCGGCAGCCCGGGGGAGGGGGAACGGATTTTGACCCAGGCCCAGGCGGCAAAAAGGGCCCGGGCGGCCCGGGCGCTGGTGGAGGCCATGGCGGCAAAAAGCCCCTACCGGGCCATGGCGGCGGCAACCCCCTTTGAGAAGACCAGGGCGGACTACACCGCCCTGCTGGAGGCGGCGTCCCGGCTGGCCATGCTGCCGGAGCTGCGGGAGGAGCTGAGGCTTTCCCCCGCCCGGGGGATGGAGCTGCGGGAGCGGCTGGAGCAGACGCTGGAGCGCAACCGTCAAAACGGCTACCTGCCGCTGCTGACGGCGCTGCTCTCGGCAGATTAGGGGCGCCCGTGTACAGGGCAATCAAATGGTTCCGCTGCGTCGACGCAGCCGGAAGTGGAGGTCTGAATGGCAGTTATCATCGGCGTTAGATTCAAGGAAGTCAGCAAAATCTATTACTTTGACCCGGACGGAAAGGAGTACCCCCTGGGGGAGCTGGTGATCGTGGAAACCACCCGGGGGGTGGAGTGCGGCACGGTGGCCATCCCCAACCGGGAGGTGCCGGACGAGAGCATCACCAAGCCCCTGAAGCGGGTGGTGCGCAAGGCCAGCAAGGAGGACCGGCGGCGCATCGAGGAGAACCACCAGAAGGAGAAGCGGGCTTACCGCATCTGCCAGGAAAAGATTGCCGCCAACAAGCTGGAGATGAAGCTGGTGGGGGTGGAGTACACCTTTGACAACAGCAAGATCCTCTTCTACTTTACCGCCGACGGCCGGGTGGACTTCCGGGAGCTGGTAAAGGATTTGGCGTCGGTGTTCCGCACCCGCATTGAGCTGCGGCAGATTGGGGTGCGGGACGAGGCCAAGATGCTGGGGGGGCTGGGCATCTGCGGGCGGCCCTTCTGCTGCTCCTCCTTTTTGGGGGAGTTCCAGCCGGTGTCCATCAAGATGGCCAAGGAGCAGGGGCTCTCCCTGAACCCCACCAAGATTTCCGGCACCTGCGGGCGGCTGATGTGCTGCCTGAAGTATGAGCAGCCCGCCTACGAGGAGCTGCTGCGGACCACCCCCAAGGTGGGCTCCACGGTGGCCACCCCCGATGGCCGGGGGGTGGTGCGGGAGGTAAGCCTCCTCACCGGGCAGCTGAAGGTAAACCTCCTTGCCAACACCGACGGCGCCCTGACCACCTACAACAAGCAGGAGGTGCGGGTGCTCCGGGACGCCCCGGGCAAGGGGGAGGCCCGCCAGGGGGGCAAAAAGGACGCCGCCAAGGAGAGCCCCCGGGAGGAGAACCTCTAAAAAGCGCCTTTACCGGTAATGAAAAAGCACAAAATACAGTTGCATTTTTCTGTCATTGTGCTAAAATAAATTCGGAGCCTGTGCCCCCGCCTCCACAAGGGGTTCCCTGTGGGGGCGGGCGGCGGGTCCAGAACAAAAGGGAGGTGTATTGGCAATGGCATACGTAATCAACGACGAGTGCATCAGCTGCGGCAGCTGCGAGGGCGAGTGCCCCGTCAGCGCGATTTCTCAGGGTGATGCCCACTACCAGATCGATGCGGGCACCTGCATCGATTGCGGCACCTGCGCCGGTGTCTGCCCCACCGGGGCCATCCACGAGGGCTGAGTACTGCCCTACATAGCCCGTTTGGGCTGTAAAGGGAGAGGGAGAAACTCCCTCTCCTTTTTTGTATCGCCGGATGTATGCTTGCCAGCCGCCTTTTGACATATACTACTATGGTAAGAGCCGCTGCATTTTTACAAGCCCTGCATCAGCTTTCCCCACAAAGGAGGATCTTGCTTTGGACTTTTTTGGGTTTATCAGCCTGTTCGGCGGGTTGGCGCTGTTTTTATACGGAATGTCGGTGTTGGGGGGGAGCCTGGAGAAGGCCTCCGAGGGCCGGCTGGAAAAGATCCTGGAGCGCCTTACCGGCAGCGTCCTGAAGGGGGTGCTGCTGGGGGCGGTGGTCACTGCCGCCATCCAGTCCTCCTCGGCGGCCACGGTAATTGTGGTGGGGCTGGTAAACGCCCGGGTGATGAAGCTGCGCCAGGCCATCGGGGTGATTATGGGGGCCAACATCGGCACCACCGTCACCGCCCATATCCTCCGCCTCAGCGGCGGGGAGGGGGGCTTTCTGCTGCGGCTCATCTCCCCCACCACCCTGGCCCCCTCCATGGCCATCGCCGGCATCCTGCTGTTTATGCTGGCCAAGGGGGACCGCCTGCGGGAGGTGGGGCAGATGCTGCTGGGCTTTGGGGTGCTGTTTACCGGGATGTTCCAGATGGAGGCGGCGGTAAGGCCCCTGCGGGAGCTGCCCGCCTTTGCCCAGCTGTTCCAGGCCATGACCAACCCCATCCTGGGGGTGCTGGTGGGGGCCGGCGTCACCGCCATCATTCAGTCCTCCTCCGCCTCGGTGGGTATCTTGCAGGCCCTTTCCTCCACCGGGGCCATCACCTGGGCGGCGGCGGTGCCCATCATCCTGGGGCAGAACATCGGCACCTGCGTAACCCCCATGCTGGCCAGCGTAGGGGCCTCCAAAAACGCCAAGCGCGCCGCCTTTGTCCACCTGTCCCTGAACCTTTTGGGCACCGGGGTTTTTCTCTGCGGCATCTACGGGGTGCAGCACCTCATCGGCCTGCCCTTTTGGGGGGATGTCATCGATAAGGGGGGCATCGCCAACTTCCACACCTTCTTTAACGTTGCGGTGACGGTGCTGTTCCTCCCCTTTGTGGGCCTGCTGGAGCGGTGCGTCTACCTCCTGGTCCCCCAGGAGGAGGCGGAGGGACAAGCCCCCCGGGAGGACCCTGTGGTGCTGGCCCTGGATCCCCGCCTGCTGGTATCGCCGGGGCTGGCCCTGGAGCAGGCCCACACCGCCGCCGGCCGGATGGCCGCCCTTGCCAGGGAGAATTTTTCCCTGGCCCGGGAGCTGCTCCTTTCCGGGGCGGACGAGGAAAAGGCCGCCCGGCTGCTGCGCCAGGAAAAGCTGGTGGATACCCTCCAGGACCGGGTGGAGGCCTACCTCATCCAGCTTTCCCGCCGCCACCTTACCGAGGGCGGCAAGGCGGAGGTCTCCCGCCTGCTCCACATGATCGGGGAGCTGGAGCGGATCTCGGACCAGGCGGAGAACATCCTGGAGGACGTCCAGCTGCTAAAGCAGACGGGGATCTCCTTCTCCCCCGGCGCCAAACGGGAGATGGGGCTTTACAGCGCCGCCGTTACCGAGATCCTGGACGCCGCCATCCGGGCCTGGGAGGGCAACGACCCGGCCCTGGCCAGGGGCATCGAGCCCCTGGAGCAGGTGGTGGACCTGGCGGAGGAGTACCTGAAGGGGCGGCACATCAGCCGCCTGCGGGACGGGGACTGCTCGGTGGACGCCGCCTTTGCCTTTGTGGAGGCCCTTTCCTCCATGGAGCGCATCGCCGACCACTGCTCCAACATCGGGGTGCTGCTCATCGACGGCTGCCGGGAGGGGGAGAGCCACGCCTACCTCCACGCCCTCCACAAGGGCCAGGACCCGGACTATGTCCGGGCCTACCGGGGCTACGAGGAAAAGTACCTCGCCGCCCTGCGGGCGCTTACCCCGTAAAAAGAAAACCCCTCCCGGAGGGTGAGGCGTCATAAAGAAGTTAAGGGCAAGACAGGCCGTAGCGGTCTGTCCTGCCCTTTTACACTGTGTAACCCACTATGACACCTTTCGGAGAAAGTGCCTGTGGGGGGCGCAGGAAACTGGAAGCAACTGCTTTTAGCGGTCAAACAATGAACCTGTTCCACTGTGGATACTGCCACCATCTTCCCTATATGTTGAGATAAAGCGAGGTTCACGTTTTGTGCATTGGTAAAACCGCATTAGTATATCTGTAACATCAGTTTTCTTCTCGATACCGAAACGGTCCGCCAATTCTTGTTGCGCTTCTACTAAATCAAACTCCATATCCTCGGCATCATCTATGTGTTCTTCAAAAACTTCTCTCGCGTATACCTCAAGGCTCTCCCTGTCGGAATACTCCTCTTCATCCAAGTAATCCAACCAATGGGGACAATTTACCATAAATTCAAAGAACTCTTTCAAATTATCTGCAATTCTGCCGCACTCGCCCCCGCTTCCCCAAAATCCTATGGAACCATCTTCGAGCAAAATATATTCATTCCCGGAGCCTGCCCTGGCAAAAGTTTTCCCGGCGATATTATAAGTCAAGTGACCAAATTCGTCCTCCGGCATCCTAAATTCCGGAAGAACCTCGATATCGCAGACATCACACAGCAAATCCGACAGGCGGCGGTCCTCGCGCAGCATTTTAATATAATCCATTTTTGCTACCTCCTGTTAAAATTTAGAGTTGTCGATGAGTTTATAATAAAGCAACACCCACTGAAAAACAACTTCTTTCCAGCGGGTGTTGGCTTCCTTACGGGAGTTGCCTTGACGGAAGGGGGGTTCTTTTGGACAGAGCTGCCGTTACTTGGTGCCGTAGATGCGGTCGCCGGCGTCCCCCAGGCCGGGGAGGATGTACTTCTGCTCGTTGAGGCAGCGGTCCAGGGAGGCGCAGTAGATCTGGACATCGGGGTGGGCGTTGTTCAGCGCCTCCAGCCCCTCCGGCGCGGCGATGATGCAGAGGAATTTGATGCTCCGGCAGCCCCGGGCCTTGATCTGGGTGATGGCGTCGATGGCCGAACCTCCGGTGGCCAGCATGGGGTCCAGCACGATGACATCCCGCTCGGCAATGTCGCTGGGGAGCTTGCAGTAGTATTCCACCGGGGTGGCGGTGGTCTCGTCCCGGTAAAGGCCGATGTGCCCCACCTTGGCCGCCGGCAGCAGCGCCAGCATCCCGTCCAGCATCCCCATCCCCGCCCGGAGGATGGGCACAAAGGCCAGCTTGCGCCCGCTGATCACCTTGGTGGTGGCGGGGCCCATGGGGGTTTCGATCTCCACATCCTTAAGGGGCAGGTCCCGGGTGGCCTCGTAGCACATCAGGCTGGAAATCTCGTTGACCAGCGCCCGGAACTCCTTGGAGCCGGTGTTTTTGTCCCGCAGCCAGGTGAGCTTGTGCTGGATCAGGGGGTGGTCCATAATGAAGGGCTTGTTTGTCATGTTTTGTTACCTCCGTTTCGTTGCTTATCCGGAAAAGGAGCATTGCCCAAAGGCAATGCCCCAGCGTAAACTATTCCAGCTCGCCCCGCTCCAGGGCGGCGATCTGTTCCACCCGGCGGGCATGGCGCCCCCCCTCAAAGGGGGTATCCAAAAAGAGGTCGGCCAGCTGGCAGGCCAGCCCCGCCCCAACCACCCGCTCCCCCATGCAGAGGACGTTGGCGTCGTTGTGGGCCCGGGTGTACTTGGCGCTGAAGGAATCGGAGCAGCAGGCGGCGCGGATGCCCGCCAGCTTGTTGGCGGCCATGCTTACCCCAACGCCGGTGCCGCACAGCACAATGCCCCGGTCGCACTCCCCGGACTGGATGGCCCGGCAGGCGTAGAGGGAGGCGTAGGGGTAATCCCGCTTTTCATCGGCGGCGTAGATGCCGAAGTCGTGGTATTGGATGCCCCGCTCCTCCAAGTGGGCCCGGATGGCCTCCTTGAGGGCAAAGGCGGCGTGGTCGCAGGAGATGGCAACTTTCATAGCGAAGGCTCCTTTCGTTGGGCTTGTATCGGCGGACAAGGGAGCAGCCCTTGTCCCTGTTCCCCTCCCGCCGCAGGCCAAGAGGGGAGGTGTCTTTCAGATGCTCTTGCAGGCGATAGCGGCGGAAAGGGCTGCTGCCGTCACCCCTGCGCCGCCTGCTTCCTTTTCAGCTCCCGCTCCGCCTGGGGCAGGCGCAGGTAGGCGGGCACCAGGGCGCCGGCCTCTACCGCCTCCCCCCGCTCCCAGGCGTCCCAGGCGGCGGCGCCCACGGCGGCGGCCCGCTGGTAAAGGAGGTGGGGGGGAGCCAGCCGGATGCCATGCTCCTCCGGGGCGCCAGGGGCAAGCCCCTCCGATAACCTATTATAACACAGCCGCGCCCCGTCGCCCACAAGGAAAACCGGTTTTTCCATCCGGTCCAGCTGCTCCCGCAGCTCTTCGATGGTGATGGCGGCGTCCTCCCCAAAGGGGTACCGGGCCACCCGCCCCTCCTTTAGGGCGAAGAGGCCGGCATAGACCTGGCCGCACCGGGCGTCCATAACGGCGGCGGCGCTGCCGGCAAAGCCGGTCAGGTTCCGGGCCAGGGCCTCCAGGGTGGAAACCCCCACGCAGGGCTTTCCCGCCGCCATGGCCATCCCCTTTACCGCCGCCATGGCGATGCGCAGGCCGGTAAAGGAGCCGGGCCCCCGGGTGACGGCGAAGAAGTCCAGTGCCGCCGGGGCGGTGCCGCAGGTCCGCAGCAGCCCCTCCACCATGGGCAGCAGGGTTTGGCTGTGGGTCTGGGGGATGTTGACAAAGAACTCCCCCAGCACCCTGCCGTCCTCCAAAAGGGCGCAGGAGGCCGCTACGGCGGAGCCCTCCAAGGCCAGATACTTCATAGGAAGCGTTCATCTCCTGTAATGGTAATGGTGCGCCGGTCCCCCTCCTCGATGGCGATCTCCACCGTGATATGGGGCTCCGGCAGGGCCTCCTCGATGTTCTCGCTCCACTCCACCGCCAAAACCGCCCCGCCCTCCAGGTAGTCGAAGAAGCCGGTGGAGTAGAGGTCTTCCACCGTTGTTACCCGGAACATATCGAAGTGGCAGAGGGGGACAGGGCCGTCGTACTGGTGGACCAGGGCGAAGGTGGGGCTGGACACCCAGGCGGTGCTCCCCAGCCCCCGGGCCAGGCCGGCGGTAAAGGTGGTTTTGCCCGCCCCCATGCCGCCCCGGTAGGCGATGAGGTCCCCGGGGCGCAGCAGCGGGGCCAGCCGCTGGGCGGCGGCCTGGGTTTCCGCCGGGCCTTGGGTGTGGATCACCATGGGCAGGGCCCTCCTTCCGCTAAATGGACGCAATCTCGTCATCGTCGTAGCCGTAGTAGGGGTAGTTGTCATCGTAGCCGCCGTCGTACCAGTCGGTGATGTCCTCCCAGCCGGCAAGGTCCGGCGCGGCCCGGCCCCGGAAGAAGTCCTCGAACCAGCTTAGCAGCTCCTCCCGGTCGGTGGTGCGGCGCTCGTAGTAGCGGTAGTCCCCGCCCTCCTCCAGGCAGGCGTCCACGATGTACCCCAGGCCGTCCTCGTACTCGGTAAGGGGCAGGGCGGCGGAAAGGTACCAAACCCCGTCCAGGGGCTGGCCCAGCTCCAGGTAGACATAGCTGTCCTCCCCGCCGTTGAGCCCCTCCACCGCCTTTTCCACGTCCCGCCAGGTGGGGCCGGGGACCTCCTGGCCGTCCACCTCCAGGTACCGCTCCGGGGCAAAGGGGTTCCCTGCCTGGGCGCAGCCGCAGAGGAGGCCCAGGCAGCAGCAGAGGACGGCCAGCGCCGTCAGCAGCCGTTTCATCGGTTCCCCTCCCTTGCCAAAGATTTTTCGCCGGGGGCCTGCTTTGTCAGAACAGCCCCCAGATGTCCCCCTTCTCGTCCACGTCGATGCCCTGGGCCGCAGGGGCCTTGGGCAGCCCCGGCATGGTCATAATGTCCCCGGTAAGGGCCACCACAAAGCCGGCCCCGTTGGAAAGGCGGATGTCCCGTACCGTGATGGCGAAATCGGCGGGACGGCCCAGCTTGGCGGGATCGTCCGAGAGGGAGTACTGGGTTTTGGCCACACAGACCGGCTTCCGGTCCATGGCCGGGTCCAGGGCCAGGATGTCCCGGAGGGCCTTCTGGGCCACCGGGGCATAGATGACCTCCCGGGCCCCGTAGATCTCCTTGGCGATCCGCTCCAGCCGCTCCCGGATGGTGCCGCAGTCCGCCACAATGGACCGGAAGGCGGAGGGCTTTTCCACCGCCTCGGCCACCTTGCGGGCCAGCTCCACGCCGCCCTCGGCCCCCTTGGCGAAGACCTCCGAGAGGGCGAACTCCGCCCCCTGCTCCCGGCAGTAGGCCGCGATGTAGTCCAGCTCCTCCCGGGTATCCTGGGGGAAGCGGTTGATGGCCACCACCACCGGCACGCCGTACTTCTGCATATTGTTCAGGTGGGCCGCCAGGTTGACGATGCCCTTCTTTACCGCCTCCAGGTTGGGCTCCGCCACCCTGTCCTTGGGGACGCCGCCGTTGTACTTCAGGGCCCGCACCGTGGCCACCAGCACAATGCAGCTGGGGGAGATGCCGGCGGTGGGGCACTTGATGTCCAGGAACTTCTGCGCCCCCAGGTCGGAGCCGAAGCCGGCCTCGGTGATGGTGATGTCCGCCAGCTTAAGGGCCAGACGGGTGGCCCGGATGGAGTTGCAGCCATGGGCGATGTTGGCAAAGGGCCCGCCGTGCATCAGGCAGGGGGTGCCGGTGAGGGTCTGGACCAGGTTGGGCTTAAAGGCGTCCCGCAGCAGCGCCGCCATGGCCCCCACGCACTTCAGGTCCTTGGCGTAGACCGGGCCGCCGTCGGTGTCGTAGGCCACTAAGATGTCCCCCAGCCGCCGCTTCAGGTCCTCCATATCCGAGGCCAGGCAGAAGATGGCCATGATCTCGCTGGCCACCGTGATTTGGAAGCCGTCCTCCCGGGGGACGCCGTTTATCCGGCCCCCCAGCCCGACGATGATATTTCGCAGCGCCCGGTCGTTCATATCCATGCAGCGCTTAAAGAGGATGCGCCGGGTGTCTATCTTAAGAGGGTTCCCCTGTTGCAGCGAGTTATCCAGCACGGCGCAGAGGAGGTTGTTGGCGGCGGTGATGGCGTGCATATCCCCGGTAAAGTGGAGGTTGATGTCCTCCATGGGCAGCACCTGGGCGTACCCGCCCCCGGCGGCACCCCCCTTGATGCCGAACACCGGGCCCAGGCTGGGCTCCCGCAGGGCGATGATGGCGTTTTTGCCGATGAGGGGCATGGCCTCCCCCAGCCCCACGGTGGTGGTGGTCTTCCCCTCCCCCATGGGGGTGGGGGAGATGGCAGTCACCAGCACCAGCTTGCCGTCCGGCCGGTCTGCCACCGAGCGGATGTAGCCCTCCTCCAACTTTGCCTTGTACTTGCCGTAGTACTCCAGGGCGTCCTCCGGGATGGAAAGATCCGCGGCTACCTCCCGGATATGCCGGGGTGCCGCTGCCTTTGCGATCTCGATGTCGGTCATCATGGGCAAAACCTCCTTTTACTGCTTCCCTTTCCTTTCCGCCGTCTGCGGGGGATTACCACCATATCATACCACATTCCTCCCCGGCTGGGAAGCGGAAAATCAAAAAAAGCGGGTTAGGGGCGGGGAGCTTGGCAAGGATATTTATAGCAATCATCAGAATTGGCGGCATACAGCTGGGCGAGGAGCTTTTTCAGCTGCCGTCCAGATGGGTGTCGACAATTTTGATGGTTGCTATAGGGGGCGTCCTGCGGCAGGGGGAAAAGCGGGGGCTATTGGGCGCGCCCCCGGTGGCGGATCCCTTGCAAAGGGGATAGAGATGTGCTATGATGATAGCCGCCCAAAGGCGGGCGGGGCAGCACCGGCATCCGCGGCGCCGGCGGGGGAAGCTCCCACAGGCTGTCCGGCCCCTCTGCCGGGGGGCCCTTGCTTTGTACCGGGCCAGGCTGCCCGGCGCCCGAAAAGGAGGCAGAACCATGAGCCGTATTGAAGCGGTAGAGCAATATACCTGGGCCCTGAAGAAGGGGCGCAGGAGCTACCGGAGCTGTGTTCTCCGGGGCCGTTACCCCTACCCCCAGGTGCTGGACGAGATCCTGGGGGATACCATGACCGCCGGCCAGACCGAGCTGGGGCTGGTGGAGATCCCCCTGGACCAGGTGGCGGGGACCAAGACCGAGGGGCGGCGCTCCGCCTTTTCCGCCGACTTTATGCCCCTGCTGGAGCCGGACACCGAGTTTGCCTTTAAGTGGATCGAGCTTTGCGAGGCCCACCTGGGGGACGAGGGCATCCGGGACCCCATCCGCTGCTACGAGTATATGGGGCGGTTTTACGTCCAGGAGGGCAACAAGCGGGTAAGCGTCCTCAAAAGCTATCAGGCGGCCACCATCCCCGCCTATGTCACCCGGATGGTACCCGCCTGGTCGGAGGATCCGGCCATCCTGGCCTACTACGAGTTTATGCAGACCTACCAAAAGACGGGGCTGTACCGGGTGCGCTTTAGCCGGGCGGGGAGCTTTGCCAAGCTCCAGACCGCCCTGGGGTTTGAGGCGGACCACACCTGGACCGAGGAGGAGCAGCGGCGGTTTATCGCCGGCTACACCGCCTTTGCCGCCCCCTTTTGCAAGCTGGGCGGGGACGAGCTGCCCATCACCCCGGCGGACGCCCTGCTGGTCTGGCTCAAGGTCTACCCCTTCGGGGACCTGTGGAAGCTGCCGGAGGCCCAGCTGCAAAAGACGGTACGGGCCATCTGGCCGGACATCCGGGGCCTGGCGGAGGAAAACCCCATCACTGTGGCCGACGAGAGCCAGGAGGACCCGGAAAAGGGCTTTTTGGGGCGGATCTTCCGGGCAAAGCCCCTCAGTCACCTGAACGTGGCCTTTATCAGCGATTACCTGCCGGAGGAGAGCGACTGGGCCCGGGCCCACGACCTGGGCCGGCAGTACCTGGAGACGGTGATGGAGGACCAGGTGACGGTGCAGCACTACGAAGGCACCGGCTCCGGCTCCCGGGCGGAGGACGCCATCGAGGAGGCCATCCAGCAGGGGGCGCAGGTCATCTTTGCCACCACGCCGCCCCTCATCGGGGCCTGCCGCAAGGCGGCGGCCAGGCACCCCCATCTGCGCATCTTCAACTGCTCGGTATCCATGCCCTACAGCGGGGTTCGCACCTATTACGGCCGCATCTACGAGGCGGAGTTTATCGCCGGGGCGGTGGCCGGGGTGATGAGCCGGGACGGCCAGATCGGCTACGTGGCCACCAGCCCCATCTTCGGGGTGCCCGCCGGCATCAACGCCTTTGCCCTGGGTGCCCAGCTCACCAACCCCCATGTCCGGGTCCGGCTGCGCTGGTCCTGCCTGGAGGAGCGGGCCCTGGAGGTACTGGCCCAGGAGGGGATCTCCATCATCTCCAACCGGGACCTGCCCGCCCCGGACCGCAGCCGGGAGGCCTGGGGCCTGTGCCGGATGCAGGACGACGGCAGCTTCCGGGCCCTCATCTCCCCCTACTGGCACTGGGGGAGCGTCTACCTGCGGCTGGTGCGGATGCTTATGGCCGCCGGCGGGGATGTCCCCGATTCCGGCCGGGGCAAGGCGGTAAACTACTGGTGGGGGATGAGCAGCCGGGCCATCGATATCCTCATGGGGGAGGACCTGCCGGCGGGGGTGCGCCAGCTGGCGGAGCTGCTGCGCCAGGGAATCATCGAGGGGAGCATCCTCCCCTTTGGCCGGCCCATCCGGGACCAGCAGGGGACGGTGCGCAGCGACGGCAGCTGCCCCCTCTCCCTGGAGGAGATCCTCCATATGGACTGGCTCTGCGACTGCGTGGACGGGGCCATCCCCGGCTACGACCAGCTGCTGCCCATGGCCCGGCCCATCGTCCGCCTCCAGGGCGTCTACCGGGACCAGATCCCGCCGGAAAAGGAGGGCCCCATCCTGTGAAGCTGCTGCTCATCTCGGATAAGGAAAGCGACTATCTGTGGGACTACTACCAGCCGGGGCGGCTGGCGGATATCGATCTCATCCTCTCCTGCGGGGATCTCCACTCCCAGTACCTCACCTTTTTGGAGACCATGGGGGGGATGCCCCTGCTCTATGTCCACGGCAACCACGACGGGGGCTACCGCAACCGCCCCCCGGAGGGCTGCGAGTGCATCGAGGACCGGCTGGTGGTGAAGAAGGGGCTGCGCATCCTGGGGCTGGGGGGCAGCTTTTTGTACAGCGGCGGCCCCCACCAGTACACCGAGCGGGAGATGTCCTGGCGGATCCGGCGGCTCTGGTTCCAGCTCCGCCGGGCCGGCGGGGTGGACATCGTCCTGACACACTCCCCGCCCCAAGGCCACGGCGACGGGGAGGATTACGCCCACCAGGGCTTCGCCTGCTTTCTGCGCCTGATTGACCGGTACAAGCCCCGGTATCTGGTTCATGGCCATGTTCATATCAACTATGGCGTCCAGCTGCCCCGCACCCTACAACGGGGGGAGACCACCATCATCAACGCCTACGAGCGGTACTTGTTGGAGCTTTGACGCGATTCTGCCATAGTGCAGGGGAGGGGTAGGCTTTTAGGTTGATGGGCCCAAAATGTACCTGCCGCCACAACCAAACAAAGCCACAACCCAGCAAACCCATCCCACCCCATTCCCCCCGCAGGGAATCAAAATCCGCCGGAGGCTCCACCCGACCGCAGGGAGGGAATCCCCCCCGCAGGGAATCGGATCCGCCGGAGGCTCCACCCGACCGTAGGGAGGGAGCCCCCCGCAGGGAATTGGATCCGCCGGAGGCACCTTGTCAGGCCAACCGGAAGGAGGGAGCGGGCCATAACGCTCCCCCTACAAGGTCGCTGGGGCCTGTCCCCCCGCAGGGCCAGCCGCCCAACCAAGCATTGAGCAATCCAGCGTTGAGATTGAGGCTGTCACCCAAGCAGAAGAACCGAGCCCAAGCGGTCCAGGCGGCGTCAGGGGAGCGCCCCCCAAGCGACTGACGCCTTTGGCCGT
>JAAWGY010000030.1 GCA_022795575.1 Angelakisella sp.
GAGTTTCGCTCCTGCGGGAGCGACCAGGGCCTGCGCGGCCCTGGACCTGCGGCCCGGTGGCCCGGGCGGGCACAACCTGTGGGACAGGCTGCGTCGTTTGCCGGCAGGTGCGGGCGCATTTTTGGCCCACCGGCCTAACTTGCCGCACCAACAAAAACCACCCCCGCCGCTGAACACTGCCCAGCAGCGGGGGTGGCCTCCAATACTCAGGAAGAAGTGGCGCTCACATAGATAATGCCGGAATCCCCCTTCCGGGACTGCTCCAAAACAGCCCGGGCCAGCATCTGGAAGGTGCCATGGGAGGATGTCGCCCCGGAGATGGCGTCAATGCCGCCCTCCCCCTGCCCCGTTAGGAGCTGGTTGGCGTAATAACGGGTGTACTCATTGGGGTAGGTGCCGTTGGAGTGAAGCATCGTCTGCATATACGCGTTGTCCCAGCTCTTGATGAAGCCGCTGGCGTTTTCCGCGTTGTATTCCACCGAAACAATGCTGCCGCCCTTCACCAGGATGGTGATGTATTCCCTCCAGCCGTGGCTGTATTCGGACATCTGCGCGGTATAATACCCGTCCTGTAGCTGTGTCTGATCCCCGCAGGCAGTCAGCAGTAATACCATCATCAGCAGTGTAAGAATGAAGGCAAGGATCCGTTTCATCTGCCGTTGTCCTCCTTTAACGTAAACTTCCGCACCTGGGCCTGGAGCGCCTCGGCCTCCCGCGCCAGGGACCCGCTGGACCGCTCGGTGGCCCCGGCGTTTTGCAGGTTGCGGTCCGCAATGTCGGAAATGGTGGCGATCCGCGCCTCCATTGCGGTGAGGGCGTTTTCCTGCCCCTGCACCGCCGCCGCCAGCTGGTCCGAGATGGCGTTGATCTGCGCGGAAACATCGGAGATGGCGCGGAGGGAGCCGGCGGTGTCCGCGGTGAGCTCCACGCCGGTTTGGATGATGGCTTTGGTGTTGTTGACCATGACCGTGGCGCTCTGTGCCGCCTCGGCGCTCTTGGAGGCCAGCTGCTTCACCTCGTCCGCCACCACCGCGAAGCCCTTTCCGGCGGCGCCGGCGCGGGCCGCCTCCACAGCGGCGTTCAGGGCCAGAAGGTTGGTCTGGAAGGCGATGTCCTCAATGTCCTTGGCAATCTTTGTAATCTGCTGGGCGTTGGCGCTGATGTCATCCATGGCGGAGGAGAGGGAGCTCATCTGCTGGTTGGCGCTTTGGATGCGCCGGGTGATCTCCCCTGTTTGGGAGCGGGTTTGACCGCTGCTTTCGGTGACATCGGCCAGGCGGTCCTTGACATGGGTCACTTCGTGGACCAGTTCCTCGGTAGACTGGTTCTGCTCCAGGGAGGCCTGATGCAGCTGTACCGACTGCCCGCTCAGCTGCTCCGCCATCTCGGTAAGCCGGTCGGCGGCGGCCCGGAACCCAAGGAGCGTTTCGTTCATCGATTCGGTAATGGTGCACAGGCTGCTGCGGATCAGCACAAAATCGCCCTTGTAATCCACCTGGGGGGCGGTGCGCAGGTCGCCCCGGGCCACCTGGGTCAGTACCTGCTGAATATCGGATATGTACCGGTTTACGCTGGCCACCGTGGCGTCCAGCGTTTGGGTCATAATTTGCAGCTCGTCGCCGGTATCCACCGGGACCACGTCGGTGTGCAGATCGCCGTCCGAAAGGGCCACCATCCGCTCTGTCACCCGCTTTACCGGGTGGGAGATGGAGTGGGCAAGGCGCAGCACCAGCAGGATGGAGATGACCAGCACCGACAGCGTGGAGAAGATCGAAACCAGCATCGCCCCGTTGATAAAGTGGCTGTAATCCGCCTTGGGGATCTGGATGACCAGCGACCACTGTGTCCCCCGGATGGGAGAAAAGGCCACCAGCATCTTCTCCCCGTCGATGGAAAATTCCGTCGCCGCCGTCTCGCCGGTAGTCACCCGCTCCACCGCCCCCTGGTTGCCGCCGCTGAGCTGGGCCAGGGAGCTTTGGTTCAGGGCCAGGGACTGGTTGGGATGGCCGGTAACGACGCCTTCCCGGTTGACCATGTAGGCCATGCCGCTCCTGCCCAGGTTGATGCTGCTGATGACATCGTTGATGGTGTCGTATTTATACACACCCATCACGTAAAAGGCGGTTTTCCCCTCCTCCTTTACCGGCATCCCCATCATAATGCCCAGCTTGCCCTGGAAGATGGTGGAGGGGTTGATGGTGAGGTTGTCGGTTTCCTGTAGAAGCGCGAAGAGCTCGTTGTCCAGGCTTCCCGGCGCGCCGTCCAGCCCCTGCAGCAGCTGCCCGTTCAGATCATATAGGGCGATGGTGTAGAATTCGTAGATCTCCGTTGCCTCCTGTAGCAGCGCCCTGCGGTTGGCCGTGGTGGCGGCGGCATCCGGACGGGAGGGTTCTGTGCCGCCCGGATTCGCAATGGCCGTCTGCATCCGGGGATCGCCGGCAATGGTCATCATCCGGTCCGCCAGCATATGGATGTTTGCTTCCACCGTCTTTGCCGACTGCCGGGCCATGGGCTGTAGGCTGTCCAGCAGGATGCTGTTGGCCAATGACTGCATGGCCAGGGCCATGACCGTGCAGCTTACCACCACCAGGGCCAGGATGTTCAGTGTTGTGTTTCTCAGGATCCTTCCGTTCAGACTCCGTTTGATCCCGCGGTTTGCGAGTGAGTCCGTTTGCTTTCCCATCACGTTCCAGTCGCTCCTTTTCTGGTATTTAATATACGCAAAAGAAAAGCCGCTCGTTTTCTTGTCCCCAGGCGTTTGCCCTACAGAACCGTAGACGATAGACTTTTGTAATAGTATACCACAATTTACCTGTAAAGGGAAGGGGCTTTTTCGTGGCAAAGCAGCATAGCAAAGGGCCGGGGAATGCAGCCGCATCCCCGGCCCTTTGCCATGCTGCCTGCTCGAAAACGCCCCGGACAAACGGAACCGGTGGATCCCGTTCCTCCGGTTTTGTTGTCCCCTGTCTCGCCTGGCCGGCCCAATGGTTCGGCTGCCTTCCTCTATTTCCGGTTTGGTTTCCTTTTTATCCGCAGCAGCCGGATAAAATCATCGAACAAGGAGGTGTCGGTTGGCTCAAACATCATCCATTTTCCGTCATGGTAGGTTTTTGTTTCGTCGTAAATCCTTTGGACCTTTGGGGAGTAGCTTTCCCGGTCCTCTTCAAATTTTACGCGCTCATCCTTCCCCAGGATGACCATAAAGCCTATGCAGCCTTCCCTTGCGTAGAGTGCGCACAGGGTTTTGCCGCCGCGGCGGTATTTATACTCATAGGTCCATGCTTTGCCGCCCTTCTCCCACAGACGGTCCATATCGTATTTTTCGTCGATGGTGGCGCACAGCTGGTTCCATACATCATAGAAAGGTTTCCCGATCAGGGCGGTCATCTGTTCCGCATTCGGAATGGCATCAAGCATGATTGCCACCTCTTTCCCTCTTGATTTGTTCTCCCATTATAACAGAAAACGCGCACACTGGCAAGCGCAGGTTGGGAGCGCTCCTCCCCAAAGTCCTCCGCAAAAAGCTGCCTGCCTCCCCCCGATTTTATGATAGGCTTATCAAAAAAACGAAACCCTCCCCCGGCGAATCCGGGGGCGCCGCCCCCCTTCTGCGGAAAATCCGCCGCCTGCAAATCCGGTTGCTGCGATAAAACGTCTTTTTCCAAAGGATTTTAGCCGATGGGGCCATCGACTATTCAAATTGACCGAATGAAATGCAGAATCTATAATGAAATTGTCGAAAATATCCACAAACATTTTGAGGAGGCGTTATTTATGGCAAAGGGCAAAAAAATGGGTCTGTTTACCTGGATCCTCATCGGCTTCATCGCCGGTATCCTTCTTGGGGTGGCCGCACCGGAGTTTGGCCAGAAGCTCCAGTTTTTGGGCACCATCCTCACCAACCTGCTGAACATGGTGGTGGTTCCCCTGGTGATGAGCCTGCTCATCACGGCAGCCGCCGACGTGGGCAACATGAAGAAGCTGGGCAAGCGGGCCGGGCGCACCTTCTGCATCTTTATGCTCACCACCGCCATGGCCATTTTGATCGGCCTGATCGTGGCCAACCTCTTCGCGGTGGGCCAGGGCGTCACCATCGACCTGGCGGGCCTTACCGCCGATGAGACCAAGGAGATGAACCTTCTCTCCACCATCATCGGCATCATCCCCACCAACATCTTTACCGCCATGAGCGGGGCAAACCTCCTGCAATGTATCTTCTTCGCCCTGCTGTTCGGCTTTGCTCTCACCCTGCTCCCCGACGGCAGGGAGAAGGAGGCTGTCCAGCACTTCTTTAAGGGGGTCGCCGAGGTGATGAAGGCCATCACCAACATCGTCCTCTGGTTCTCCCCCGTCGGCGTCTTCGGCCTGATGTCCTGGGTGGTGGGCAAGTACGGCCTGGCCATCCTGGGCCCCTACGCCAAGGCCATCGCCGCCGTCTATGTGGGCTGCATCCTCCATGTTCTCATCACCCAGGCGGGGATCATGATCGGCGGCATCTGCCACCGCAATCCGGTGGTCTTTGTCAAGGAGTACCTCCAGACCATCCTTTTCGCCGTGGCCACCTGCTCCAGCGTTGCCACCATCCCCCTGAACCTAAAAACCGCCAAGCGGCTGGGCGCCGCCGAGGATGTGGCCGACTTTGTCATCCCCTTCGGCGCCGTCATCAACATGGACGGCACCGCCATCTATGAGGCCGTCGCCGCCATCTTCGCCGCCCAGGTGTTCGGCATCAACCTGAGCATCACCCAGCAGATTATGATTATGCTTTCCGCCGTGCTGGCCTCCATCGGCACCGCCGGCGTCCCCGGCTCCGGCCTCATTATGCTGACAGTGGTGCTTAACGCCGCGGGGCTCCCCCTGGAGGCCGTGGGCCTGCTGGCCGGCGTGGACCGCTTCCTGAACATGGGCCGGATGATCCCCAACATCTTCGGGGACGGCGCCACCTCCATGGTGGTTTCCAAGCTGGAGGGCAAGCTGGGCAAGATGATGACCGAGGCCGAGTACGAGGCAAGCGTAAAGGCCGCTTGAGTTAGGGAAAGGGAGGAAGACGCGTGAACATCAACGCCATACTGCTGGACGAAAAGGACAACGTTGTCACCTGCGTCAGAGAGATCAAGGCGGGGGAGGAGGTCTCCTACCTCACCGGGGAAGGGAGGGCGTCCTTAACGGCCCGGGAGGATATCCCCTACTGCCACAAGCTTGCCTTGACGGACCTAAGGGAAGGGGACCAGGTGATCAAATACGGCGAGATGATCGGCAGATTGCGCCAGCCCGTGGCGGCAGGCTGCTGGATCAACGAAAACAACCTGTACAGCGTCCCCCGGGACTACGACAGCGAATTGGTATAGGGAGGGATCGAGATGGAATTTTGGGGATACAGAAGAGCGGAGGGCCGGGCGGGCATCCGCAACCACGTGCTGATCCTGCCCACCTGCGTCTGTGGCAGCGAAAGCGCCCGCATCGTGGCAAGCCAGGTAAAGGGGGCGGTGAACATCGTCTTTAACACCGGCTGCTCCGATGTTCAGGCCAACACCGAGATGTCCCAGAAGGTCCTCACCGGCTTTGCCTGCAACCCCAACGTCTACGGGGTGGTGATTATCGGCCTGGGGTGCGAGACGGTGGGCCACAGGGAGCTCCGGGAGAAGCTACAGGGCATGACCAGCAAGCCGGTGGTCTCCTTTGGCATCCAGGAGGAGGGGGGAACCCTGCGGACCATCGAAAAGGCGGTCCGGGCCGCCCGGGAGCTGGCGGCAGAGGCCGCCATGCAGCAGCGGGAGCGGTTCCCCATCTCGGAGCTGCTGCTGGGCATCGAGTGCGGCGGCTCCGACGCCACCAGCGGCCTGGCCAGCAACCCCGCCGTGGGGGAGCTTTCCGACCTGCTGGTGGACCTGGGGGCCTCCACCATGATGAGCGAATCCATCGAGTGGATCGGCGGGGAGCACGTCCTGGCCAAGCGGGCCGCCACCCCGGAGCTCCACAACCAGATCATCGAGGTGTGCCGGGCCTATGAGGAGCACCTGAAGGCGGCGGGGCAGGACTGCCGGGCCGGGCAGCCCACCCCGGGGAACAAGGCCGGCGGCCTTTCCACCCTGGACGAAAAGTCCCTGGGCTGCATCCGCAAAGGGGGCACCCGCCCCATTGTGGAGGTGCTGGAGCAGGCCGCGCGGCCCACCAAGCGGGGGGCCATCGTCATGGACACGGCGGGCTTTGACATCTCCTCTGTAACCTCCATGGTGGCGGGTGGCTGCAACGCCGTCATCTTCACCACCGGGCGGGGCACCCCCACCGGCAACGCCATTGTGCCGGTGCTGAAGGTCACTGCCAACGAGCGCACCTTCCGCATGATGGACGACAACATGGACATCGACCTCAGCCCCATCATCCGGGGGGAAAAGACCTTCCGGGAGATGGGCCGGGAGATGCTGGCCGATATCGAGGCCCTCTGCAACGGCAGGATGACCAAGGCGGAGGTCTATGGATTCTCGGATATCGCTGTGGACCATGTCTGCCGCTTTGTGTAAACCTATAGGCAAAGCCCCGAGAGGATCCTCCAGGGAGGAGAGGGTCCTCTTTGGGCTTTTTTGCAATGGGCGCGGGAAAATGCTATGATAAAAGCGTCACAGCGGCGCGTGACAGAGGAGGGAATTGTATGAAGGATCTGGAGCTGGTGTATGCTGTCTACCAATACGGCTCCTTTACCAAGGCCGCGGAGGAGCTGTACATCAGCCAATCCTCCCTGAGCATGGCCATCCAGCGCATCGAGGGGGAGCTGGGCCTGCCCCTCTTCGACCGGCGGCAGCATCCCATCCGCCTCACCCAGGCGGGGGAGGAGGTGCTCCGCTTCTACCGGGAGATGAAGCCCCTGCAAACCAAGATGAAGGCCAGGGTGCAGGATATCGCGGAGCTGCGCAGCGGCAGCTTTGCCATCGGCGGGACACACTACATCCTCTCCTACATCCTGCCGGAGACGCTGGTGCAGTTTTCCGGCCGGTACCCAGGAGTCGAGCTTAAAATCACCGAGGCCCAGTCCGGCCGGTTCAAGGAGCTGCTTTGGAGCTGCGATATCGACCTCTGCCTCAAGTGCGATGTCAGCGACGGGAGCCTCCAGACCATCCGCCACGCCTTTTTTGACGAGCTGTACCTGGCCGTGCCCAGGGAGCAGGTGGCGCAGCTAAGGCTTGCGGAAAACCCGCTGACCGCCGCCCAGATCCGGGGGAAGGAGGAGGTGGCCTTTCAACACTACTTCCGCACCGAGGATTTGGGGAAGATCACCTTTTTACAGCTGACCTCCGGGAACAACCTGTACAGCCGCAGCGAGGAGATCTTCCGGCACCTGGGGGCCAGGCCCAAGAAGATCGTCCACTTCCAGCAGTTCGTCACCGCCTACAACCTGGCGGGGAGCGGGATGGGCTGCACCCTGACCAGCTCCCGGCTCATCGTCCGGCAGGATCACCCCGGGCTGGTGTACTACAAGCTGCCCTCCCCGCTGATGATCCGGGATTTTCACTTTACCACCCGGAAGGATGCCTATATTTCCAAGAGTATGCAGGCGTTTTGCGAGCTTTTTGCGGAGATTGAGGAGGGAAGGAATGGGCAGAAGTGACCGAAAAGGAGGAACCTCATGAAACCGGACGGCAACACACCGGAGTTCTCCCGAACCAAAGCGCTGTTGGCAGAAACCATCGTCGAAATGGGAAGCTCTGTCCCTATGCAGCGGATTACAGTAAAAAAGCTTTGTGAAAAATGCGGTTTGCAGCGGCAGAGCTTTTACTATCATTTCCGGGATAAATATGATCTGATCGCCTGGGTCTTTATGCAGGATTACCGCCAGGGCCTGCAATCCACAGAGATCCTGAACACCGAGGAAATGATGAGGGATAACCTGAGACGCATGGAACAGAAGCGCAATTTTTACCGGCACGCCCTGGCGGACTACTCCCAAAACAGCCTGCAGAAAACTCTTTTGGAGCTGTATGTAGGGATAGAAGAGGAGGTTCTGAAAAAACATCTGCGTGTGGAAAAGCTGGAGCTGGAAGCCTGGTATACAATAACAGGTTATTCCTACGCCTGCCTGGAGCACACCTGTGCCTGGCTTAATGGGGAAAGCAGCCTTACGGCGGATGAGCTTGCCCGCCAAATGTACCTAACGATGCCTGGTATTCTGAAAACCGCCTACCAAAGCCGGCCGGTGCCTGCCCAAGGCGATTTGACAAAATCCAAGGCTGTCAAAAAACGCGACACTTTTTGAAAGTGTCTGTTTACAGAAAAGGCTCCTTTGATTATAGTAAAAAGTAAGGTTATTCATCTTAAAAAGGAGTCGGATAAAGAAAATGAAAGCAAATGATTTCTCCAGCGTAAGGGGGAAGGTTGCCATTGTCACCGGAGCCGCCAGTGGGATTGGACGAGCCATTGCCCAAACCTTCGCCGCCAACGGTATGAAGGTGATTATTGCAGACATCCAGGATGAGCTGGGCCAGCGGATAGCGGAGGAGATTTGTACAGATGGCGGAGAGGCAATCTATTGCCATACTGACATTTCCAAGGAGGATGAGATCATCCGCGCTGTAGAGGCCGCAAGGAAAACCTATGGAAAGCTTCATGTTATGGTCAATAACGCGGGGATCGGCTGCGAAATGCACCCGGTCCACGAGTACACCATCGATGTTGTGAAACGGGTCACTGATATCAATTATATTGGGACCTTTATGGGAATGAAGTATGCTGTAAAAGCCATGCTGGCCACCGATTCCCACCAGTGCGCCATCATCAACATCGCCTCCGCTTCCGGGTTGACCTCCTCCGGAAACTACTCCCTTTACGACGCCTCCAAAAGCGCTGTCATCCGGCTGACAAACACCGCCGGCCTGGATTACGCCAAACACGATATTACCGTCAATGTTATCTGCCCCGGCGTTGTTATGACCGAAATCTACTCCAAGCTGTCCCCTAAGCAGCTGGAGCTCAGCGCGGGGATGATCCCCATGGGCCGATTTGGTAAACCGGAGGAGATCGCATACATGGCCTTGTTTCTTGCCTCCGATATGGCGCGGTTCATCACCGGCGCGGTTTTCCCGGTAGATGCCGGAATGACAGCCGGGGAATACACCACTGTGGATTGGTTGGACCCCGATCCCCGAAAGCTGTAAATGATACGCTTTGTGATATTTGTCCCCTCCTCGCCATATGGGCGGGGAGGGGAATTGCTTTTGCGGAGAGAGGAAAATGAAAAAGAGGAAGCTCCATTTTGGAATTGCTGTTGATGGTATCTTTATTGCTCGGCTGGTCTGCGGCGGAATATTTTTGGGGGCAAGTGGGGTCTTTATTGCTACGGTAACAGAATTCTTGGGGGGGGTGGCCAGGGGGAATTCTCCTGACACCTTTATCGTACAGAGTTTTACCATTGCGCGCATGATGCTTATTGCGCCACGGCTGACTGGGTGGTTCAGCTACTGCAAACGGCCCTGAAAAATTTTTTGGAGGCCCAAAAGCACGGCCCCAATCTCCATCAGGGCCAGTAGAGACTAAAGCAGCATGGTAGGCACAGTCAACGTTGACCTCCCCGCCTGGAAGTTGCTTCTGCAATGCGGGATTGAAATTTTTGTGGTAATGGTTGGTGGGATGATAGCCGCATATCCGATTTTCAACTTCACCCCAAAGCAATTCCATTGAAAATGAGCTAAGGAGGCTGCAATATGATAAAACGAGCATTTTTCTACACAACCAGGAAAAGAGGAGAAACACTGATCCTGCTGTTAATCCTGTTTGTAATTTCCACCAGGCTTTCCATCCTGGCGGCGGTAGACCAATCTGCGTGCGGAGCAGAGAGCGGTTCTTCCAAGTGGTGGTGACAGCGGCCTATCTGGTCATCTGGGCGGTCTTCATCGGTTTCTTCTGGACGGGAGACCGCCAGAACGCCATGGGCTACTCCCTGGTCAGCTTCTGCCTGATCCTGCCGGTAGTCACCGTGACTCTCTCCTTCTTCATCGGGCGGGACGATGGCTGCACCGGCACCCGCTGGGTGATGCTGCCCTTCTTCGGCCTTATGTAAATGCCGGCCCTTATTCCACCTTCTCCTTTGCCAGCACTGGCGCCACCGGCCGGGGCCGGGGACCATGCCGTCAGGGATCCTCTGCTACGCCGTTGGAATCACCGCCGGGGCCGCGGCCTGGTGGTGGGAACGGCCGCAGGACTGGAAGTGACAAAAGGCTGCTGTTGCCAAAACCGTGTTAAATCATTCCCCGAGATGTCCGCAGCCCCTTTGGCCAAAGGGGCTGCATGATCTGGAGTGGCTAAAACGCGCGGTCTGTTCACTCTTCCTATAAGCATCGATGAGGCAGGAATGCGGATTCTTTACCCCGCCTTCCCGCTTTTGGCTATGCCGGATAAACCAGCCGCTCCTGGGTGATTAAGTAGCGGCCCACCAGGTAGCTACCGCAGTCCTTGGGGTAGGCACCGGGGATCTTTTTCCGGAAATCCCGGATGAAAGGGAGATGAAAAAAACATAAGCCAGTGGCTGGTCGCACGTTTCATCACATTTGCCCCTTTCGGAGGAAATATGGATGATGGAAGGGGGATAAACCGAGGACAGTTGCCCCGGTGGTCAGGCCGGTATTGCATTTGGTTATTCCATACAATGAACCCCGGGAGCCTTTTTGTTAACGATAGCTTTTATCGATAATAAAATCAAATGTAGATATTTTACAGATCATTCTTCCTCTGCTATAATAAAAATTGCCTAAGAAAACATCCATATACGAAAAATATCCGTGCTATTCCACCAAACCCCCGTCGCTGTACATCTTGTGGATAAAATTCCGAAGCGTCACAACATCATGGTACAGGTAGTGCCCCCGCTTATACACCGTTCCGATCTTCATCCGCAGGCTGGGCTCCAGGGGGATGGGCACGATGGATTCCTCCGGGCGGATGGTCTCCCGGAAGAGGAAGGACACCGCTTCCCCGGTCTCTACCAGGGCCTTGAGGGTGGTAAGCTGGGAGGAACGCAGGATGATATCCGGCTGAATCCCTTCCTGCTCATATCGGGCGTGGAGCTGGTCGATATGGTACTGCCGCCCCTGTAGCAGCACCACCCGCTCCTCCGCGATCTCCTGCAACGAGACGGCATTCCGCCCCGCCAGGGGATGATTGGGATGGACACAGCAGCAGAGCTGTGTCGTGTAGAGCCGGTGGGTGCAGAAGGCGGAAGTGTCCACATCGTCTAACAGCGTCATTCCCAACTCCAGCTGTTCCTCTATCAGCAGACGGCAGATCTCCTGGGAGTTCTGCTCATAGAGCACCAGTTCCACCTCCGGGTGGGCCCGGTGGAATTCCGCAAAGACAGCGGGGAAGAGAAAGCTCCCGATCATGGGCGGGACTCCTAACAGGACGCGGTTTTTCCGGTGGGAAAGATCATAGGCCGCATCCTCCAGATCCGATACCTTTTTCAGCACCTCCCTGGTCCAACCAAGGAACCGTTCCCCCTCCCGGGTCAAGGTGAGTTTCTTCCCGACATGGTGGAAAAGGTTGATCCGATACTCCTCCTCTAACTGCCGGACACTGGCCGAAAGGGACGGCTGTGCCACGTGGAGCTGCCGGGATGCCTCTGTCATGGTGCCGCAGCGGCAGATGGCGTCAAAGTAACGCAGCTGATTCAGTTTCACCCATCATTCCTCCCCTGCTTCTGCTGACTCCATGATAAAAGGAAACCGAAGGGAATGTCAAGGATAACTTTACAGAAGCGGCATCGGCGCAGTTGGCCCAAAGCGCGGCCCGGCTGATGATGGCCACCGGGAAAGCCGGGGAAGAGGGGCTTTCGCCCTCCTAAGCCCGCTGCCCCTTCCTCACTGACAATAAGCGAGAGCGCGTTTTATCGACTCGTTCCGCTTAAATAAATCACCCCCAAGGAGGTCTACACAAATGAGCTATACGGTAATCAAAAATCTTCGCATGATCGTAGGCGATGGCAGACCTGCAATCGAGAATGCGGTTCTGGCCTTCGTCAACCGTCCGGAGATCAAGGACGACCAGCTGATCTATTGCGGCCCCGCCAAGGACTTTGACCCTCAGCTCGTCACCGATGACAAATGCTTTGAGCTGGATCTTTCCGACGGATGCTACACGGTACTGCCCGGCCTGATCAACACCCATGTGCATCTGGATCTGGAGCTGCCTTACCTGCCCTACTTGGTGGACAAGTGGGGGGACTCCTACCGGACACTGGTGGTCTACCGACGGGCCTGTGAGGCGTTGCTCTGCGGCGTCACCACCGTCCGCGGTGTAGGGATCGTAGGCGCCTGTGAGATCGCCTTGAAAAAGGCCATTGAGAAGAATTTGGTTTGGGGCCCCCGGATCATCACCTGCGGCTCCTCCCTGGCTCCCCATGCCGGCCATGGCTCCACCACCCCAGGCAAGGTCCTTTGCAGTGGAGCGGACGAATTCATCAAGGGTGTACGCAGTCAGTTAGCGCAAAACGTTGACCAAATCAAGCTGATTTACACTGGCGGCCTGGCCGGTGCCTACGAGGGCACCCTGGATATCCAGATGACCGAGGAGGAGATCGCCGCGGTAATCAATGTGGCCCACAACAACAGCAAAAAAGTGGCCGCCCACCTCTCCAACGACAGGGCTATCGCCCAAGCGGTCCGGCTAGGGCTGGATTCGGTAGAGCACGCCTATACCCTCAGCGAGGAGACCGCCAGGATGATGGCCGAAAAGGGCACCTATTTGACTCCCACCCTCTGCGTCTCCCACTGTAACGGCTATATGCGGGAGTTGGGGGTGCCCGAGTACACATTGCGCAAGCAGGAAGCCGCCGCCGCAGAGCACATCGCCTCCTGCCGCCGCGCCGGTCAGGCCGGCGTCACCCTCTGCACCGGCACGGACCTTCTCCCCTCCGACCCCATCGACGGGACAACGCCCACCATCCGCGAAGCCGAGCTGATGGTGGAGGACGTGGGCCTCACCCCGCTGGAAGCCATTAAAGCTGCCACCTACAACGGCGCTCGCCTCTGTGATATCGACAATGTCACAGGAACCCTGGAGGCCGCCAAAAGCGGCGATTTCATCATTGTGGAGGGCAAACCCGATGAGAATATCCGGGACCTGCGCAACATCAAGCTGATCTCCAAAGGATGCAGATTGGTCACCAGCAAACTCCCTGTCTTCACCAAGAACAACTTCCCCGTGCTGGCGCCCGGCATCCCCTGCGAGGGCGGCGTTTTCAAGCGCTGGTAATTACCGATAGCCCCGGCAGCCCTAATAATGCGCTGCCTCCATCAGGACCTGTTCCATATCTTCCCTGCACCGGATAACAGCGCATGGCGGGAAAACACCTGCCAGCCGGGGCAGCCACAAGGTACCGAACAGGTCCTTATCCTGTTATTGCACCGTTGCGCCGCTGGCAAAGCGTCCTCCACTCCGGGCACCCTTCGGCAGTCCCACAAAAGCACCCCGCAAACACCAAAATCTTCCGCTCCAGTGGGAAATCCGCCCTCCCCCATCCCGACAGCATATCCAGTTAACTTTCCGGCCAATTGGTGATGCAGGTGGGGATAAAAAGGGGGAACACACGGTTCCAGTCCTTCTCCAGACCTCGGAGGTGCTCCTCCTCGATAACCGGCAGGCCGCCGAATACCGGTGGAGACGATGACCTCCATCTCCTCGGCGGCGGGGTGTATCGGTGCATGGTAAGCGCCGTTTTCCTTTTCGGCTAAAAAAGGAATCAAATCATTCTGGATATAGTAGCTTTTCTCTGTTCCCCAACCAGCGGTGAGCATAATAGCACTTTTATGTGGTTGTCTTTTATGCAATGTAAAATATACTGGTTTATAGCAATCATCAGAATTGGCGGCATACAGCTGGGCGAGTAGCTTTTTCAGCTGCCGAAGCCCCAAAAACGCAGGAAGCCTTGATGGCTTTCAAGTTTTTGGGACAAAGGCAGCTGGGAAAGCTGCCGTCCAGATGGGT
>JAAWGY010000031.1 GCA_022795575.1 Angelakisella sp.
AACGCAGGAAGCCTTGATGGCTTTCAAGTTTTTGGGACAAAGGCAGCTGGGAAAGCTGCCGTCCAGATGGGTGTCGACAATTTTGATGGTTGCTATAAGGTAAGATTACAAAAATTTTTTCTTCCGCAACCACCGGGCGGACTCCAGAAGCCAGCGGTCAGGCGTGAGGATGCAGTCTTGGAAGCTGATCTGCACCGAGACGAAGCCGGAAAAATTCGCCGCTTCTAAAGCGCGGAGATAGCCTTCCATCTCTTCTCCGGTGGAACCGGGGATCTTCCCGCCCCTGTCCGCAAGGTAGACATGGCCCAGCTTGCCGCCGAACAGCTCAACACACCCGGGGATGTCCAGGCCGGCCTCTGCCAGCTCCGGAAGAGTCACCGTCGCCAGGATGTTTTCCCGGTCTGTGTCCTTTATATAGGCCGCCAGGGTGGGCAGGTCCCAAACAAAGGAGCCGGTCTGTTTGCCGCAGGTCCCCACCACCAGGGCGAGGCCCCGCTCTTTCCCTTCGCTGGCCAAGGCACGGAGGTTTTTCAGGCTCCACTCCCGGTTTTCGCCGCTTTGACGGCCCAAGTGCTACCAGCCGGTCCCCACCCGGACCGTTTTTGCTCCCAGTGCTGTGGCGTCCTCCAGGTAGCCGGTGACGATCGCCATACTCTGCTGCTCCATCTCCGGGGCGGGGGAAGCGATGTTCCAGGGGTATTTCACCATCTGCTCCGAGGAGAAGACCGGAACCTCCAGCCGGTTCTGCCTCAGCAGCTCTTTGAGCTCCCTCCGCCGGGCGGCGTTTTGCTCCGGGGCATCCACATAGCAGTAGTGGGGGGAGGCCAGCCAGAGCTCCACACCACCCAAGCCGGCGGAGGAGATGCTGCTCATCATGCAATTTAGGGTGTAGTGCCAGTAGGGCGAAGTTTCCGCGACCAGCTTTAGGCGGTTCATGGTTCCACCTCCCATCCGTCGGAGCAGTCCAGGCTCCCGCCGTCAAGGTGCGCCATCAGCACCTCGATGTTCCTTCTGTAGTAGGGCTCCGGGTCAGCCTTCTACTTGGCCCCTGCCATCTCCATAGTGATGTAGCAGGAATAACTGTACTTCCGCAGGGCATTCAGGTGCTCATCCAGGCAATGAGTCCCTTCTCCCCATATCAGGTGGCCGTCCGGAGCGCCGTCATTGAGGTGAAAATGGTGGACCTTGCTGCCCAGGGCCGCAAAGTAATCCGCCGTGTGTTCCCCGGCGCAGTATACTGGCACGGTGTCCACGCAGCAGGCGAGATACAGATCGTCCAGCTCCCGCACCATTTGGCAGGTGTCCCGGAGGCTGGCGGTGAGGGGGGATTCCCCAAGGCACTCTCCCACGCAGTACCTGCAAGCCTGTCTGCGCATAGTGTCAAAAGACAGGGAGCCTCATACACTCTTCAAAGCTTTCAAACTCAAAATCTGCCTGAGAGGTATCCTGTCTCAACCTCCCGCACCGGCAGGCGGCGACAACGGCCCCTGCGGCCTTTCCTGCGCGGATGCCCACCGGGGAATCCTCTACAATGACGCATTCCTCCGGCCTGGCCCTTAGAAGTGCCATGGCCTTCCGGTAGCACTCGGGGGAGGGCTTTTTCTCCGATACCATGTCCCCGCAGATAATGACGTCAAAGAAGCCGGTGAGCCCCAGCCGGTTCAGGGCCGCCAAGATCAGCCGGGCGCTGGTGGAGGAGACCAGGGCGATCCCCTTCCCCGCTGCCCGCAGCCGGTGCAGGAACTCGATTACCCCTGGGGTGGGGGCCAGGTCGGGGTCGTCCTCGTAGGTGTTCCCCTGCCGCTTCCGCTCCTCCAGCAGCTGCTCCAGGGTCACCGGCGGCCGGGCGCGACGGAGCATCTTCTCCAGAATGCGGGGGTCGTTCATCCCCACCAGCTGCGCCTGCTCCTCCGGCGTGATAACCACCCCGAAGACCGCCAGTGCTTTGCCCAGGTATTTCACATTGCTTTCCTCGGTGTCGGCGATGACACCGTCAAAATCGAAGAGGACGCACCTCGCCTCCATACCGGACCTCCTCTTCGATCATTCGCCAAAGAGCTCTTTGGCCTTCTCCTGGATATAGGCGATCTCCGCCGGGGAGAGGTCCAGGAAGTCGCTGTTCTCCATAGAGCAGTTGGAGTCCTGAACATACATCATCTTGGTATCCTTCCGGGTGACGGAGTAGAACCAGCACTCGGCGGGGACGTTGTAGACCTTCCCCTGCTCCATCAGGGTTAACTGGATGTCAAAGCGGTCCCCCACCCGGTCGGCGGTGATGAGGATGGCTTTGCCCGCCGTCAGAATGAACTGCTCGTCGGTGGAGTGGTGGATCTCCAGGTGGGCGATACCGGCAATGTCGTTATCCGGCTTCCAGTTTTTGATACTCACCAGCCACTTGGGATTTTTGTAGACGCAGAGGATGCCTTCGCCGTTGTTTTCGTAGATGTCGGGTTTCATGATCGTTTCTCCTTTTCTGTTTGTGGCAACGCCCCTGTGGGGACGGTCATAGCTGGGTGCGGCCTGTGATGGGGACACCGTAGCCGAAGGCCCCCTCCATGGCGCAGACTCTGGCGGCAAAGGCTGCCCCCTTGTTCATGGCCCGCTTTAACCGGGCGGCCATCTCCTCCTCGTCCTCCTCGATAAGGGCGCCGGATGCGGAATCGGAAAGGAGGGAGCAAAGAAAGGCGGCAAAATAGGAATCCCCAGCCCCCATGGTGTCGATAACGTCCTCCGCCCGGACCGCCATGGTGTAGTAGAAGTTATCCCGGTACAGCACCCAGGAGCCCTCCTCCCCAATGGTCCCCAGGACGATGGAGATGCCGTGGGCTTGGGCCTTCTTCATCTCCCGCTCCCGCTCCTCCGGGGTCAGGTGAGCGCAGGAGAGGATGGCCACGGTGACATAGGGGGCCACCCGGGCCAGATACTCGTCGGTCCACCGGAGGGAGAAGTCATAAGCGATGGGTACGCCGGTCTTTGCCAGGAGGGGCAGATCCTCCTCGATATAGCTGTTGAGGTTGGTGTAGATGAGGGAAAAGCCGCTGATGTACCGGAGGTCTTCCTGGGTAAAAGCGAAGGGATGCTCCTTGGCGATGCCCCCCTTGTTGGAACCCAGGAAGACCCGGTCGCTGCCCTGGAGAGTCACCAGGGCAAAGCCGTTCTCCCCTGGAAAGCTGCGGCAGTGGCTGGTGTCGATGTCCAGCTTCGCCAGTGTCTCCCGGTTGCAGGCCGCCACCTCGTCATCGCCGAATTTGCCCAGGTAGGCGGCCTCCAGACCGTTCATGCGGACATAGGCGCAGGTGTTGACACACTGGCCACCGGGGTACATCTTCCCCCGGGAAAGGTATTTGTCGCAGACATTATCGCCGATGGCGATGATGCGGATGTGCCGCGGTTCGGTTGCCATAACGTAAACTCCTTTCATACAGCTGTCAGAGATAGGGGTCGAACTGCTGGATGATGCGGGTGGCCCGGGCCTTTCCTCTGGCCATACATTGGGGGATGCTCTCTCCAAGGCTTACCCCGTAGGTAAAGGCGGCGATGTAGGAATCCCCAGCCCCTACGGTGTTCACCACCGGAACGGACTCGGCGCCCTCTTCGTAAAACCGCTCCCCATCCCAGGCGAGGCTGCCATGCTCCCCCAGCATGGCAATGACACACCCCGCCCCCTTGCCCTGGGCCTTTTGGATAAAGCTCCGGATGTAGCCGTCCTTTTGGTCGTAGGAGAAGAAAGCGTAGTCCAGATAGGGCAGCAGGATGTCGTTGACCGGCAGGTCCAGCCGCTTGGAGAAGTCGTAGACCCACACCTGGCCCGGCTGTTTTAGCTCGGCGATATACCGGTCGATCCGGGCCCAGCGCTCGGCGTAGACAATATCGAAGCCCTTGATGAAGTCCAGATCCTCGGGGGAAAGGACAATCTCCTCCATAGCGTTGCCGGCAAAGCGGAGGTGCTTTTTGTCCCCGTCCACGATGTCCATAGTGGCCATGCCGGTGGGGCGGTCCGCTCTCGTCAGCACCCGCAGGGGGATGCCACGCTCCCGAAGACGCTCCTCCAGGGCGAAGGCGAAGACGTCGTTGCCCAAAATGGTCATCTCGGTGACATCCCCGCCCATCTCCTTGTAGTTGAGGGCAAAGTCGATGCTGTTGCCGGTGAGGTAGTAGCGGTCCAGCTTGTAGTAGACGTCGATGCAGTTATCCGCCAGGGCGATGGCTCGTTTCATCCTCGTATCACTCTCCCATAATATAGATCATGTACCGGCGGTTTTTGATGCCGTCGTATTCGCAGAAGTAGATATCCGCCGCGCTTCCCAGCTTCACCTTTCCCTCCGCAACGGGGAAGACACAATGGTTGCCGGTGAGGAGGGATTTCAGGTGCCCCGGCGCGTTGCCGCCGATGGTGCCGTAGCTCCGGAGGTAGTGGTTGTGGTGGTAGGGGTAGTCCTCCGGGGCGGTGCGGTCCAGCAGCTCCATCAGGTCCTTTTCCACACAGGGCAGGCTCTCGTTGACGGTGATACCGGTGGTGGTGTGCTCGGTGATGACAAAGACCACCCCGTCCCGGACACCGCTTTCGGCGACAAAGTCCCGCACCGTGTCGGTAATGCGGATCATCTCAAATTCCTTGTCGGCGCAGACAGGGACCTCCTTTAGCCTGAATTTCATCTCACAGTCCCTCCAGTCCGAAGAATTTTGCGGCGTTGCGCCAGTAAACCTTTTCGGTGGTCTCCCGGTCCATACCAATGCTGTCCAAGCCACGCTTGGCCCGCACCGGACGGATGCGGGGGGAACCGGAGCCGAACATCACCTGGTCGGCGATGTTATGCTCCAGCCAGTACTCCCCCATCTCCTCCCGGAAGACCTTTCGGAAGATCTGGTAGGGGCCGTCGAAGTTCATCAGGGCGGTGTTGGCGTAGAGGTTGGGGTACTTGAGGAGAAGGGCTGCCGTCTCCCGGACCCAGGGCCATCCCATGTGGGCAAGGCAGATATTTATATCCGGGTAGGCGGCGGCGACCTCCTCGAAATCCATTGGTCGGGCATACTTAGCCAGAGCCTTTTGCTCCAGGCAGAGGCCGGCGTGGAAAACCACAGGTTTTTTGTATCTCCGGCAGAGGTCGTAGAGGGGCAGGAGCCGGGAGTCGCCCGGGTACATCCCCAGGCGGGCGGTGTTTATCTTGAGGCCCCGCAGCCCCAGCACGGTAAAAGCCCGCTCCAGCTCCTCCGCCGCGTTGCCGCACCGGGGGTCCGCCGATGCCAGCCCCAGGAAGAGCTCCGGCTCCAGGGCGGTGAGCCGGGCGATGTCATCGTTGGAGATGGCGGGGACACCGGTTTCGCAGGAGCAGTCCTCCGGCAGCAGGACCACCCTTTGGATGTCTGCCAGGGCGTACTGCTTTTTCAGAAGCTCCAGCGGGGAGGGCTTCATCAGGTGGTAGTTCATCTCATCGCACCGGGCCTGGAAGCGGGCGTCGTCGCCGCAGATGGGGGCAAAGAGCGCTGGATGAATGTGGGTATCGATAACCATAGAAGGATCCTCTTTTCACGTTACTGATGCTGTTATGCCGTTTGTGCCGCGGTCAGCTGCCGCAGAGGGCGTACATCCGCTCCCGGTTGGCCAGGTAGAGGTCCCGGAAGATGGGGTACTGCTCCTGGTAGAGCCGGTGGTTCTCCGGATCGGGGGTCAGCACTGTCCCCCGTGGCAGGGCGTCCCGAAGGGCCGGGAAGTCCTTCAGCGCCCCGCAGCCCACCGCCGCCAGCATGGCGTCGCCGTAGGCGGAACACTGATAGGGCTCCGGGATGGTGATAGGCAGCCCCGCCATGTCGCAGATAATCTGCATCCAGGTGCGGTTCTTGGTCCCTCCGCCGGCGGTGATAATCCGCTTGGGGGGCAGGCCCATCTCCGCAAAGAGGAGCAGGTGCTGGCAGGTGGAGTAGCCGATGGCCTCCAGGGCGGCCCGATTGATATGGCCGCGGCCGTGGTTCCCTCGCAGGCCGAAGATCATGCCGGCGGCGCGGGGATCCTGGAGGGGGCTTCGTTCGCCGTAGATGTAGGGGAGCATCATCAGGCCGTCGCTGCCGGCGGGGATTTGCGCGGCCTCCCGGGCCATGACGGCGTAGGCGTTCTCCCCGCCCTGCTCCTGGACGGCAAGCTCCGGGGCGTAGAGGGTGTCCCGCACCCAACGGGTCAGGGTGCCGGCGGCGTTGGTGCCGTCCCCGATGCAGAAGGTCCCGGGGACGGTGAAGACCTTGCCCCCCTTGAGGGAGCCGTTGCCCCCCGGGGAAACATAGTGGTCCACCAACCGGTCCACGCAGTAGTAATAGAACATGGATGAGCCGTATTGGAAGAAGGCAGTGCCGGGCTCCACCAGTCCCACGCTGATGGCCTCGGCGGTGGAATCCCCGGTACCGGTGACTACCGGGGTGCCGGCGGCCAGGCCGGTCTCGGCGGCGGCCTTCTCTGTCACCCAGCCCACCACGTCGGTGGAGACGGCACAGTCGGCGATCTGGTCCGGGCGGCAGAAGAGGGGGCATTCCGCCTCGTTCTTGCTGCCGTCGCTGTTGTAGAGGGGGCGGAAGGATCCCTTGGCCAAAAACTGGTCGATGACATACCTCCCCGTCAGCCGGGCGGTGAGGAAAGAGCTGCCGGTGAGGAATTTGTGGGTTCTCCGGTAGACCTCCGGCTCGTTGTTTTTGATCCACAGGATCTTGGTGGCGGTATCGCCGGAGCAGATGGGATGGCCAAAGAGCTGCTGTACCCGTTCCGCGCCGTAATGCTCTGTCAGCCAGGCGGCCTCCGCCTCGGCCCGGGCGTCGATGCCGTAGAGGATGGCGGGGCGGAGAGGGCGGCAGTTTTCGTCCACCGGCAGGCAGTCGGTCCCCAGGGCGCTGGCCCCCACGCAAGCCACATCCTCCGGGGCGGCTCCGCTTTCCCGGAGAAGGCCTCTGCTGATTTTGCAGAAGTCCCCCCACCAGACCTCCTCGGCGTCGTGCTCAAAGTACCCCAGCTTGGGGTTATCCATGGTGTGGGGCACGCTGACATCCGCCGCCACCCGGAAATTTTCGTCAACGAGCATTCCCCTGGATTCAAAGGTACCGATGTCGATACCCATAAAGTATCGTTTCATGGCAAAGCCTCCTCTCCCGGGAAGGGCCTCACAGCCCCGCCCGGATGTCCCGGACGATCTCCATAAAGGAGCGCACCCGTTCCTCATCCACCCGGCCGTTGAAGACGCCGTCCTTCTTAAAGGCGGTCCCCATACAGACACCGTCGCAGAACTTCATCTTCTCCCGCACGTTTTCGTGGCGGCAGCCGGTGTTGCAGAAGACCGGGACGTTCCGGGGGCGCGCCACCTCGTAGACCTGGCTGAGGATGGCGTCGTCCGGCTCGCTGCCGGCGGCGGAGCCGGAAACACAGAGGCCATCGGCGAAATCCCCGAACATGATGGACCGGGCCACCACTTTGATGTCCCGCTGGACCAGGTAGCAGTCGGCCTCCGGGTTCACCTTGAAGAGCAGCTTCATGTCGGGGATATCCAGGGCCTTCCGGTGGCGGATGGCCTCGCCGCTGTTGGAGGTGTACAGGCCGTATTCCCCCATATACGCCCCGGAAAAGCAGCTGCGGCCAAATTTCGCGCCGGTAGCGGCCGCCAGGTCGATGGTGGCGATGGGGTTCTTGACCACATTTACCCCGAAGGGGAGCCGGAGCTGCTCCTTCAGATTGCCGATGATATAGGCCATGGCGGAGATGACCGCGATATCCGCCACCGGCTGGTAGGGGAGGCTGAATTCGTTGGCAAAAAGGATGCCGTCCACTCCGCCGTTTTGAAGGGCGGCAAGGTCCTGCCGGGCGTGGTCCAGCACGGTGTCCATGCTGCCGCAGAAGCCGGGGTCGCCGGGAAGGGCGTCCAGGTGCAGCAGGGCGATCACGGGTTTTTCGACTCCGAACATTTCATGTGTCCACATAGGAACCATCACTCCTTCATCAGTCAAGCTCGTTGGTGTTGGCCCGCAGCCAGGCGACAATGTCGTCGATGGCCTTGTCCGGGTCGCAGTAGTAGCGGCGGTCGCAGATCTCAAAGGAGCAGCTTCCCTGGTAGCCACGGGCAACGATGGCGTCGTAGTATTCCTTCATGGGAAAATCTCCGTCCCCCGGCACGGTGTGTCCCCGGTCGTTAAAGTGGATGTGCCGGAGCTGATCGCCTAAGCTGTTGAAGTAGTCATCCACCGTCTCCCCGGCGTAGGTCATCTGGTCCATGTCCACCATGCCTGCCACCTTGGGGGAATCGATCTCCCGGAGCATCCGGGCCAGGTCCGCACTGGTGATAATGGTGTTGGAGGTGGTGACTTTCAGCTCCTCCAGAAAGAGGGTGATGTTTTTCCGCTCGCAGTAGGCGGCCAGCTGCTGCATCGACTCCCGGCAGTGCTTCCAGGCCTCCTCCCGGGGGGCGTCGAAGTAGCCGAAGCCGGTGCTGATCTGGATGGCGGGGCAGCCCAAAAACTCGGCGGTGTCGATGGCCCGCTGGTAATAGCGGATGCTGTTCTCCCGGGTGGTGCGGTTCTGTGTGCAGAAGTTCACCGGGTAGACGCAGTTTTCCGGCGTCATGGCCATGACGGAAAGGCCGCGGCTGCGGATGTCCCGGTCCAACTCCAGCAGGCTCGAAAGGGTGTAGTCGAATAGGTTCAGCTGGGGGGCGGAGCAGTACAGGTCAATGGAATGAAAGGGGGAGCGCTCCACCTTGTCCAGAAATTTTTTGATGGGGTAGCGAAGATAATGGTAATTCATCGGGGCCAGCTTCATCAGTTATACCTCCATAAAAGGGAGACACCCGGTCCGGCGTTTGGGAAGGCACGCCGGGCCGGGGCCTCTGCAATCCAAACAGGGATGGTCAGAACACCAGCAGCCCCAGGACAAAGGCCACGGCGACGGTGACAACGCTCATCACCAGGCCGGGGAGCATATAGCTGTGGTTCAGGACATACTTGCCAATCTTGGTGGTGCCGGCGGAGTCGAAGCCCAGGGCGGCGACGCACTGGCCGGAGGCGGGGATGAAGTAGTTGCAGTTGCAGACCACCCAGCCGGCGATGATGACGTAGACAGGCAGATTCAGGGCCATTCCAATGGGAATCATGATCATGGTGGTGGAAGCCTGGCTGGTGGTGATGGCGGCCACGATGAAGACGGCGATAATGTAGATCCAGGGGAAATTGTTGGCTACGGCGCCCATGGTGTCGGAGATGTAAGAGGACTGGTCGCCGATAAAGGTGTTGACCATCCAGCACAGCCCGTAGGCCAGGACGACGGCGAACATTCCGGTCTTAAAAACGGGCTGGTCCAGCATCTTGTTGCTGTCGAATTTGCAGACCAGAACCATCAGTGCGGCACCCACCAGCATAAAGATCTCGATAACGGTGGTCATGCCCAGGCTGCTGCCGTCGGCAAAGGTGGGCCGGAGCGCGGAAACGGCGCCCAAAAGCACGATGAAGAGCATCGCCAGCAGGAAGATTGTAACCGAGGTCCGGGCTTCCTTGGTGACGGGCTTGTCATCGCTGTGGTCCATCTTGTAGTCCTTCACCAGGCCCCGGCGCACCCGCTCCAGGTATTCGGGGTCTTCGCTCAACTCCTTGCCGCGCTTCATCACCGAAAGGCCGGCGGCGACGGCACCCAAGAGGGTGGCGGGAACACAGACGATGAGGAGGTTGAAGAGGTTGACGTTGCCATAAGCGGCCATCAGCCCCAGGATGCCGGCGGTGGCAGCGGAGATGGGGCAGGCGGTGATGGCGTTTTGGGAGGCCACCACGGCAGCGGAGATGGGCCGCTCCGGGCGAACGCCGGTGTCCATGGCAATCTCATTGATGACGGGAAGCAGGCTGTAGACGATGTGGCCGGTGCCGCACATAAAGGTGAAGATGTACGCCACCACAGGCCCCAGGATGGTGATGTGCTCCGGGTGCTTGCGGAGGATCCTTTCGGCCAGCTTGACCATATAGTCCAGACCGCCGGCTGCCTGCATACAGGAGGCGGCGACGATGACGGCAATCATGATGCGGATGACGGTGATGGGAGGATCGGAGGGCGGGATGCGGAGGACGAAGGTAAGGATCAGCATACCCAAGCCGCCGGCCAGCGCCAGAAAGGGTCCGCCCTTGCGGGTTCCAAGAAAAATCATTGCGAGGACGATGATTAGTTCGATCCAGAACATGAAAAAGCCTCCTTTTGATACAGTAGCAGTAACGCTGTTTGGTCTCAAGCGGCGTGGCCACGCACTTTCAACGCACCACAATACGGCAGAGATTGTTATGTATTGTATCGTGCCGTTCCTCCCGTATTGTTTTACATTACAACAATACAATACAATACTTAAAGCGGATTTGTCAATAGAAAATTTACTTTTCTGTCAAAATAACAATAAATCTGTATATCTTTTGTGTATTTTGCACTAATACAATAAAACGATATAAGACAAATGCAAATGCAGACCGGACCGGCGGATCATAAAAAAAGGCCCCCGGCACAATGTGTGTCAGGGGCCCAATGAAGGCTCTGAAAAGTCGGTGGATCAGGGGTGCTCCGCTAAACAATCATCTTGAACTTATCCGCAATGCAAAGCTGGTGGCCCAGGTGGCGGTAGTTGCCGGTGGCATCTTGAATAACGCTGCGGATGGACAGCAGGGGATACCGCTTGGGGATGCCTAAGAACCGGGCCTCCCGGGCGCTGGCAAAGACAATCTCCAGCAGCTTTTTGGACTGGGTAAAGGTAATTCCCTTGTGGGCGCGAATAATCTGGTAGAGGGAGGCATCGTTCAGGTCCTCGTTGAAGAGAAAGTCGAATTCCTCCGAGAAGCGGTTGGTTTCCAGCACGGTGGGGGCCCCGTCGGCCAGGCGCACCCGCTGCACCACCAGCATCTGCTCCCCGGGCCCCAGCTGCAGCTGGGCGGCCTCTTCCTCTGTGGGGGTCTCCAAAGCGATCTTGATCATCCGGGCACCGGGGGTGTACCCGGTCATGCGGCACATATCCGAGTAGTCCAGCACCCCGGAAAGTCCTCGCTGGATCTTCTGTTCGGCGATGAAGGTCCCCTTGCCCGGCTTGCGCACCAGCCCGCCGGACTTGGAGAGCTCCTCCAGGGCCTTGCGCACCGTCACCCGGCTCACCTGGTAGCGCTGGCTCAGCTCGTTTTCGGTGGGCAGACGGCTGCCGGCGGGCAGCTCCCCGGACTCGATGGCCTGCCGGAGCTGCTCCTCCAGCTGCTTATATAGGGGGGTGGAGATTGTATTGTCCAGGTTCATAAGCAGTCATCCCTCTATTTCTGTTAAGATGCAGATAAATACCCCCGATTTTCCCCGGAGGTATTGTTATAGACAATCCATGCAGTTTGTATTTTTTATTATACAAAAAGGGCGTTTATTTGTAAAGAGGCTTTTTGTGGTTATGCTCAAAAATCAGGACTGATTTTTAACATATTCAACGAAAAATAAATTTTCTCTTGACATTTGTATTATATTGTATTATTGTGAATGTGTACCAAGCAAACATTTCCGGGGTATCCCGGGGGACACATTACAAAGGAGGTTATATTTCATGAGTTACACCGGCAGCGACATGAAAAGCATCATCGGGGAGATCCTGGAGAAAAAAAAGGCCGACGGCGGGGTCAAGAGTCTCTATTTTGTGGGCTGCGGCGGTAGCCTGGGGGCCCTCTATCCCGCCAAGAGCTTTATGGAGCGGGAGAGCGCCGATATCAAATGTGCCCTGATCAGCAGCAACGAGTTTGTCCACAGCACCCCCAAGGACTTTGGGAAGAACTCTGTCATCTGCTTGGCCTGCCACAAGGGCAACACCCCGGAGACCATCGCCGCCGCCCGCCTGGGCAAGGAGAAGGGGGCCGCAGTTATCATCCTCACCTGGCTGGAGCAGTCGGAGATCGTGGCGTACGGCGACTACGTTGTCTGCTACGCCTTTGACGCCAGCCCGGACCACCTGGCCGGGGACATCGACTACGGCCAGGAAAAGACTGTCTGTGCCCTCCTGGTTGCGGTGGAGCTGCTGGAGCAGACCTCCGGCTACGAGAACTACGACAAGTTCATGGCAGGCCGGGAGATGCTCACCTCGGTCATCCGGAACGCCCGGGCCCATGTGGCCAAGCGCGCTCTGGCCTTTGCGGAGGAGTACAAGGACGACTCCATCATCTACACCATGGGCAGCGGCGCGGGCTACGGCGCGGCTTATATGGAAAGCATCTGCATCTTTATGGAGATGCAGTGGCTGGATTCCAGCAGTATCCACACCGGCGAGTATTTCCACGGCCCCTTCGAGATCACCGACGAGAATCGCCCCTTTATGATCCAGGTCTCCGAGGGCTCCACCCGTCCCCTGGATGAACGCTGCCTTAATTTCCTGCGGAATTACGCCAAGCGCATCGAGGTACTGGACGCCAAGGAGCTGGGCCTTTCGGTCATCGACCCGGCGGTGGTGGATTACTTCAACCACTCCCTTTTCAACAACGTCTACCCCATCTACAACCACGCCCTGGCCGAGGCCCGGAAGCATCCCCTCCCCACCCGCCGCTATATGTGGAAGGTGGAGTACTGATTCTGCCTGGCGCCGAAACGAAAGGAGGATGAGCCATGCTTACCCGTGACCAGCTCTGCACCGCCAACTACCACTACAAGCGCTACACCTTGGATTACTTTCTGGAATCCTCCCAGCGGCTGGGGTACCGGTCCATCGAGCTTTGGGCCTCCGGGCCCCACCTCCACCTGGAGGACTACGACAACGCCCGCCTGGCCCAGCTGGGCAGAGCGATCAAAGACCACCAGCTAAAGGTAGCCTGCTTTACCCCGGAGCAGTGTGTTTACGCCATCAGCGTTTCCCACCCGGATAAGCTTTACCGGGACCGCACCGTGGAATTCTTCAACCGTCACATTGAGGCGGCGGTGCAGCTGGACTGCCACCGTATGGTGGTCACAACCGGCTTTGCCTACCTGGATGTGGATCCGGAGGACGCCTTTGGCTGGTGTGTGGAGGGGCTATCCCGTATCTGCCGCAAGGCGGAGCAAGAGGGTGTCACTTTGGCCCTTGAGCCCTTTACCAAGTTCACTACCCACATCTGCAACGAGGCCAGCCAACTGATCCGCCTGATGAACGCGGTAGGCAGCCCCGCCCTCACCGGTCTGGCCGATACCGATGTTATCGCTACCACTGGGGTGGATACCTTTGGAACCTTTGTGAAGATGCTGGGGGCAAAGCGCCTGGGCCATGTGCATTTCCTGGACGGCAACCCCGGCGGGCACCTTGTCCCCGGGGACGGAGTCCTTGACCTGAAGGATGACCTCCGCATTCTCTCCGACCTTGGCTACACTGGTTATTTGGGGCTGGAGGTTCTGGACCGCCGCTATGTTATGGACCCGGAGCTGGCGATGCAACGCGCTTTGGCGTGGTACCTGGATAACATCTGACACGGCTCCAAGGTCCTGACGCAGCTATTGTCCCCACCGGTGGCTGCCCTTGACGCAGAGCAGCCTCGCTCCGGCATCAACTACCTTTACCACCTCCCACCCGCTGTCCGGGTTGGGGGTGGTTTTTACCGTGCAGGCTATCCCCCCGGAATGCCTGTTGGGGCATCCTCCCGATGAGCTTTGGGGAGCTGGTTTTACATCTTAGAGCCTATTCAAGATCTCCTGGTGCGCCGAATGGACGGGTATTTTTTCGTCCTGCAAGGCAAAAAATCGCAGGAATACTTGCTGTATTGCAAGATTTT
>JAAWGY010000032.1 GCA_022795575.1 Angelakisella sp.
TCGGTCGGGTGGGGCCTCCGGCGGATTTTGATTCCCTGCGGGGGATTCCCTCCTTTCGGTCGGGTGGGGCCTCCGGCGGATTTTGATTCCCTGCGGGGGGATTTTTTCTCCGGCCTTCGGCCGGAGGGGCCGCCGGGCGGCGGGGGAGTGGGGTGGGATGGGCTGGCTGGTTTGGGGCTTTGCTTGGTTATGGGGCGGGCGCTTTTTGGGGCCAGCAGTCCAAGACCTTCGCCGCTACATCAAACAGTCTGTTGTAGCACAGCCGCCTTTGCCACCTTCCCCAAACCAGCGGCCTTTTTTCGACACACACCTTGACATCCACTCCCGCCGGCGGTATGCTTTTGGTAACACCCCAATCTTTACCAACAACAGGGAGATGAGCGCCTTTGTCCCCATACCTTCTGCTAATCGCCGGCAGTCTTTCCGGCGGGCCGCTGCTTGCCGCCAAACCGAACACCCGCAGAGCCTACCTGCTGGCCATGGGCCTGCTCTGCTGGCTGCTGTCCTCGTTGCGGTATGTCACCGGCTTTGACTACCGGTTTTACGAAACCGTTTTTCAGAATACCGCCGGCACCGGCCTGTCCGGACTGGCTCTTTTGGGACAAATCGAACCCGGCTACCTGCTGCTCAACCTGACTGTCGCCTCTGTGGGGGGCGATTACCGGGCCTTTCTCTTTGTCTTCCACCTGCTGTTTACCCTGCTGGTTTTTGTGTGGATGGGGCGTTACTCCCCCTCCCCATGGCTGAGCGTCTACCTCTTCCTAACTCTCCAGTATTTTGCGCTGAGCATGAATTTTCTGCGGCAGGCGATGGCCGCGGCCATCCTTCTGTGGATCTATCCCTTCTTGAAGCGCCGCCGCTTTCTCCCCTGTTTGGGCATCATCCTCTTGGCAGCCTGCTTCCACCGGACCGCCCTGATTATGGTTCCCCTCTGTCTGCTGCTCAGCCTGGGGATCTCCCGGCTCCATTACGGCTTGGCCGCTCTGGCCACCGGCGCGGCCTATCTGCTGCTGGATCCGTTGGTCCAGGTGGCGGTGCGGCTGGTGCCCAAATACCAGCACTACCTGACCGAGCGGTACTGGCAGGGAAACAGCTTCCTCTACCTCCTGCTGCCCGTCGGCTGCTTTCTCTTCGTCCTGCCGCTGCTGAAGGGGGGCAAGGGGGGGCCGGCGGCATCCCCGGTTTTGGCCAACTGTATGTTCTATTCCATGCTGATCCAGCTTTTTATCACCCGGCACTTTATCCTGGAGCGGCTGTCGATCTACCCCGCTTTCTTCTGCCTCCTTGCGCTGCCGGAGGCCGCGCTCCTTGGCGGGGAGAGCCGGCGCTCCCGGATCTGTACCGGCATCCTCCTTGCGGGGGGGCTTGCCTACTTCTTCTTTGCCGCCAGCCAGGGGTTCCACGGTGTCTACCCCTTCCGCGGCCTTTGGGACCGGGCCCTTTCGCCTTAACGGCGGTTCTTCCCCATACAAAAAGCGGCCGGGAGAAGGCTTCTCCCGGCCGCCGCCAATTACAGATACAGCGCAGCTTTACTCTTCTACTCTATCACAATGCTACCAAAAACACCATCACGCCTGACGTACGATGAAGGTGGGAATCACCGAGAAGGTGTTGTTCTCCGGGACGCCGCTGCCCAGGGTGCCAACCACGTACATGGTGGAATTGTCGTAAGCCCCCAGCGACATCACGTTAAGGTCCTGCTGTGTATTTGCCCAAAGCCACTTGGTGCCGTCAAAGGAGGTGGGCATCTGGTTGGTCAGGGTTTCCAGCTGGAAGCCGATGGCGATCTGGTTTTCGCCAACATACTGCCCGTTGTTCCAGGTGGTCCCCTGGAGCTTGCTCAGGTCCACAGAGGTGTAAATGACATCCAGGCTGACGGGAACGCTGGAATTGTTGGTCACGGTGATCCGGGGGGAAATCACCTTGTTTTCCCCCTGTACCGAGCGGGCGATGTGGAACGGAACATAGGTCGGCATCGTAACCGACATAATGGTGGGCTCCACGGTACCCACCATCAGCACCTCGTTGGAGGAGCCGATGGGGACATCCTCGGACTGATAGGCGCCCGCCGCGTAGGGGACCGCGCCATCGGGACCGGCCGCGTAAGCGCTGGTCATAAACAGAGCCGCCACCAGCATCACCGGCAAAATGCTAAAAAACAGTTTTTTCATTCAAACATCTCCTCACACACACTGCGCCTGTATCTGTAAGGATGGCCGAATGATCAGCTCAGTACCGAGAGCGTCACCGCCGCGCCCACCTGGCCGATGAAGGAGTGGTCATCCTCCCGGTAGGCCTTAAAGTAGGCGGTTGCGGGGTATGTTCCAGGCCCCAGGACCTTGTCCAGCCTGACGTTTTCGATATAGGAGCCCACCGGGATGGCCTTGGACTGGTACACCAGCTCCCCTGTGCCGTCCACATAGAGCTCCACAACCAAGAGCTTTGCGTTGTTGGCCGGGTTCTCCAGCATCAGGTTCCCCTCGGCGCTGCCGGAGGCAAAAACCGGGCTGGCGTTGATGGAAAAGGCAATCATGGTTTCGTCCAGCTGCTGCTGGAGCTCCTGCTGGCGCTGGGCCACATCGACTCCCGGCAGGATCCCCATTGTGGCGTTATCGTCCAATTCCAGCGAATTTCCCGGCTTTTTCAGGGCAAAGACCGCAAGCCCGGCGGCAACCACCAGGCACACCGCGCACGCCGCGCACACCGCCGGCAAAAGCCACTTCCTCTGTGCCGCTTTTGTTTCCATACCGATCCTCTGACCTCTTTTCTCTTCTCACATCCCAAACAAAGGAGCCTGTCCACCGGCAACGGCAGACCGGACCCATCCCACACATCCCTGCCCCAAGGGGCAGTAAAAAAACCGGCAGATTTCTTGGGGGGATTCCGGGGAGGCCTCACCCAAAATCAGATTTAACCGTAAAATACCCCAATTATTGCCTTAATTTAATGATAACCTTTTTTTTCCAATTTGTCAAGCATTTTTTGGAAAATGCCAAGGGATGGCAGTACAGACACCGTTGCCGTCTGCATCGACATAATTCCCTCCGCTCCCGGGGGGCGCCGCAAACGCGGTGGCTGCCCCCAGCGACAGGACCATCATCATTGCCAGCACCCTCAAAGCTACTTTTCCCATGTTGATACCTCCGATTGCTATGATAGCCATTTCTGACTTCACCATGAATACGATTGTCCGTCCGGGATCCATTCACTTCTTTCCCAAAAATTTTAGAAGCCGAACCAACCGCCACGGCGCACATCCGCACATACCGGCGATGGGTTCAGCTTCTTAATAAAATAGCACAGCGGCAGGGAAAACGCCAGCCTGTTTATTCAGGGGGATTCACTGCCCTTCCCACTTTAAGGGGATCTCCACTCCGTCCAAGATGAGCAGCTCCACCTCTGCCGGGTCGATGACGGGGCGGTAGGAAAGGATCATCTCCACGGCCCCGTCCCCCTCATCCATGCTGACGGTATCGGGCAGGATGGGGCTGCCGGACCTGTCCTGTACCGCCAAGAGGACCGCCCCGGGGCTCGGGGTGCCTTCGGTGAGGGGCCACACCCGTTTCAGGATGGCGTCCGGGCTGCTGAGCCGCACCCGGACAGACAGCGGGGTGATCTCCACCTGCTCCACTGTGACGGCCCCCTTAATCAGGCCCCGCTCCACCTGGACGGTTTGGCCGGGCCGGCAGCTCTTCACCTGCTCCTGGTAGTCCAGCCGGAAGGGGAGCTCGTAGCTGAGCTCTGCCAGCCGCTCCACAGCGTCGCCCCCCTGCTCCCCCTCCCGAAGGCGGACCGCCTGGACACCCCGGACCTTCAGCACCCCTTGGGCGGTGCGCATATCCTCGTCCATGTTCATATGCACCAGGAAGGAGATTCGGTGATCGGTTTTGTCCTCATCCTTCAGGCATTCCCAACCCCACACCCCCCGCCGTTCCTTCTCAAAGACCAGCTGGCAGTCATCCAGCTGGTAGAGGTCGGCATCCAGCACCGTCCCCTCCGGGGCCGCAAGGTCCAGGAGGAGATAGGCACAGCCGCGGTCCCCCACCGCCTGGCTGATGGTCATGGTCCAGCCCTGGCTGGTCTGGGAGGTCTGGATGGCGTTGCCGCTCTCCCGCAGCGCCCCCTGGAGCGCCTCCTCACCGACGCCCAGCGCCTCGGCAAGGCCCTTATCCCACTGGAACAGCGCAGCGGCGCTTGCCACCACCGCCCCGGCACAGACCACCCCGGCCAGCAGCATCAGGCCGAATTTGGATCGCTTCATCGTCTTCCCTTCTCCTTTCTCCTGGGGCGTCAGCCCCGCCTTGGCCCGGGCAAGGGCAAGGATTGCCCCCGCCTCGTCAGGGGGGAGGGGACCCGGCTCCAGCAGCCCTTCGGCTCCCTTGGGCAGTGGGGATGCTTCTATCAGCTCCCGGATGGTCATGGGCTCACTCCCCTTTCAATCAGCTTCTTCCGGAGGCGCTCCCGGCCCCGCCGCAGCTTGTGCTCCACCGCCTTGGGGGTCATCCCCAGCCGGCGGGCGATCTCCTTTACCGGTTGGTACAGGTAGTACCGCAGCAGGAAGATCTCCCGGTCCGGCGGGGGCAGCTCCTCCACCGCCTGGCGGAGCAGCCGGGCCTCCTCCCTCTCCTCCGCCCAGTCGGCGGGGTCGCCGCCTGTTTCCGGCAGCTCCTCCTCCAGCTCCCAAAACGGCGCCGCCCGCCCCAGGGCCCGCCGGCGGTTTAGGGCGGTGCGCCGGGCGATGCCGTAGAGCCACGGGGAAAGGGGCTGCTCCGGGTCGTACCGCTCCAGCCCCTGCCAGAGGGCCACAAAGCTATCTGCCACCGCCTCCTCCACCTCCCGGCTCTGCTCCGGCCCCAGGATGGCGGCGCAGATGCGCTTGACCGGGGCTCCGTACCGGGCCATGGCCTCGGCCAGTCCCTGGGAGGGGTTGTTTTGCAGCAGCAGTATCAGCTGCCGGTCGTTGCATTCCGCCATCCTGTTGCCTCCTTTCGTGGGATTGGGTTGCATTTCCATTTTGCCCTGGCTGCGGGGGATTTGCAAGTGGGGGGGCTTGGAAAGGTCCTTTCACCTTACAGTTGGCAAAAAGCGGGGGCTTTCCCCCTCTTTTGGGGGAGATTTTTTGGGGGTATGGTAAAAAGTTTGGGCTTGGGGGGGTGCTTCTTGGGCAGGCAGACGACGCAGCCTGTCCCACAGGTTGTGCCCGCCCGGGCCACCGGGCCTGGTCGCTCCCGCAGGAGCGAAACTTTTAGATACCGTATCGGTGGACGCTGTGCATGATCTATGGTCTTTCGGCCCCCTACCCCTCCGCCAGGGCGCGCAGCTTATTCAACGCGGCAGAGAGCCGCCGGCTGGCAGTGGAGGGGGCCACCTGCATCCGCGCCGCCGCCTGGGTGACGCTGAGCCCCTGGCCACAGCAAAGCTCCACCGCCTCCCGCTGGGCCGGCGTCAGGCAGCGGCGCAGGCCGTAAGCCAGCACCCGCCGCCGCAGCTCCCGCCGGTAGTCAACACCATCCTCCCCGGCCCACCCCCCCTGCTCCCCCCTGCCCAGCAGCTCCCAGGGGGCAGGGGAGGCGGCCCTCTCCATCCCTCCCCCCACCGTCTGGCGGCGCCGGTGGTCCGCCAGGGGCTGACAGTCCGCCCTACGCATAGTACTCCCGGAGGTAGCAGGACAGGCTGATCAGATCCCGGAGCTCCCGGGCCATCACCGCCTCCCGACGCTCCAGCTCCAGGGCCAGATCCCCCCGCGCCACCGCCTTTTCCGCCCGGATCCTCTCCAGGCCCCGGACCAGCTTTGCCGCCGATCCCTGGTACTCCTCCGCTAACTGCTGCAAGCTCATTTTGTTTCCTTTCCTCGGGGGCAGCGTCCCCCCAAGGAGCCAGGCCAAGCTCTCCCTGCCCGCCCCCCGGGCAGTTTTTTTCGCCTCCTCGGCGCACCGGGAGATGCTGAACCGGCCCCCTGGGGGGATCCACTCCCCCTCTCACTTTCCCAGCGGCCCAAAGGCCCCTTCCCATACACTGCCGGCCTGCCGCAAGGGAAAACGGCACCCCGGCGTCGCCCCTGGGGACGGGGAGCCCCAAGAGGAAAGAACATTTGTTCTTTCTATTTTTAAGAGTACCACAAGCCGGGCAAATTGTCAATATCTGGCAGGCAGCGACTCTGGCCAAAGCGCGTGGCTTTGCCGTGGGTATCGCGGATTCCCCTGCCCCCTTTTCCGGCCATAAGCATCCCACGATTTTGGGCCATGCCCCCTTGACAGATTGGTTTAATGGTGTTAAACTAACAGTGTAGTCTAACGCTATTAAACCAAGGAGGACGATATGATGGACTGGAAACTGGGCAAGATGGAGCTGCGCTTTGCCGAGCTGATCTGGGAGGGGGAGCCCATCCCGTCGGGGGAGCTGGTCAAGCTGTGCCAGACCCAGCTTGGCTGGAAAAAATCCACCACCTATACCATGCTCCGCCGCCTCTGCCAGCGGGGCATCTTCCAAAACCAGGACGGGGTGGTGTCCGCCCTCCTCTCCCGCCGGGAGGTGGAGGGGCAGCAGAGCCGGGCCTTCCTACAGGATACCTTCCAGGGCTCCCTCCCCCGCTTTTTGGCCGCCTTTACCTCCCAGGTCCGCCTCACCCCGGAGGAGGTGGCCCAGCTCCAGGAGATCATCCGCCAAAACGGGGAGGGGGGCGAACCCCGTGACTGAGGCCGTCTCCCGCATTGTCGCCCTTAGCCTGCGGGCCTGCCCCGGTATCCTCCTGCTGATGGCGGCGCGGCTGCTGCTCCGCCGGGCCCCTGCCGTCCTTTGGCGCCCCCTTTGGTGGGCCGCGTTTTTCCGGCTGATCTGGCCCTTCCTCTACCCGGTCCCCATCCCCGTCCCCCGCGCCACCGTCCTGGGCCGGGTGGCCATGGGGGTGTCGGAGGCCCTTATCCTCCCAGGGGGCCGCGTCCTGATGCCCCGGCCGGAGACGCCGCCGGAGTTCCGCTTTTCGGTGGGGGATGCCCTGGCGGTGGTCTGGCTTTTGGGGTTTGCGGCCATGCTCTGCTATGAGCTGGCCTCCTACCTGCGGTTCCGCCGCTGCCTTACGGGGGCGGTGCGGCTCCGGGGGAACATCTACCTGGGGGACCACCTCCCCGCCCCGGTGACGGTGGGGCTGCTGCCAAGGATCCTCCTTCCCTCCTCCCTGGAGGAACCGGAGCGGGACCTTGTCATCCTCCACGAGCGCTGCCACATCCGCTGGGGGGACCACCTGTTCAAGCCCCTGGCCTGCCTGCTGCTGGCGATCCACTGGTTCAACCCCCTGGTCTGGTTGGCCTACTACTGGGCCTGCCGGGACCTGGAGTCCGCCTGCGACCAGGGGGCCCTGGCCAAAGCAGGCGGGGAGCTCCGGCAGCGGTACGCCTCTGCCCTGCTGCGCCTTTCCACCGGGGGGCAGACTTCCCTGACCGGGCCCCTCTCCTTTGGGGCAGGGGCGGTAAAGGACCGCATCCGCCGGGTGATGGCCTACCGGAAAATCCCCCCCTGGGCGTCGGCGCTGGCCGGGCTTCTGGTGGCAGCGGTGATCTGCGTCGCCATCCTCACCCCCTTCCCCCATGTCCAGGCTGTGGAGACCTCGCTGGAGTTCACCCCCTATGACAGCTTTTTCTACACCCTCCAGCCGGGGGAGGCCACGGTCTATCCGGAGGTCATCCGCCTTACCGAAACCGCCAACCTCCACTACACCGCCACCTGGACCCCCACCGGCCTGGGGGTTGAGGTGGTGCTGACCACCGAGGACGGCGCCGCCATGGGGAGCGAACCGCTTTATCTGGCGGAGGGCGCCGGCGGGGTATTGGTGGGGGCCTTCTCCCATGTCCCGCCGGGGGAGTACCGCTTTGTGCTCCGCAACAGCAGCAAAAACCAGGAGTACGCCCCCACCACAGACCGGGAGGCGCTGACCGTCACCGGGGCGGCCGCCTTTGGCTGGTGGGAGGAGGGCGCCTGGCGGCAGGTGGAACTGCCCCGGGAGGGGACCGTCCGCTTCCCCGCCTACCAGGACGGCCGGGCCGATTACAACGCCGCCGTCTACGACATCGCCCCCTTCCGGGCGGCGCTGACCTTGCCGGAGGGGTGGTCGGTGCGGATGCCCCCGGCGGAGGAGCGGAAGACCTCCCACGCCTTTACCCCCCTCTACCTCTACCAGGGGGAGGAGTACGCCGGCAGCATCGCCTACAACACCTTTGAGGTCTACCCCGACGTGCCGCCGGAAAACTTTTACCGGATGGTCTACAACCAGCTGATGCTGGGCTCGGTGGTAAACTGGGACAACGATTACACCGTTGTCCGGCAGTGGCCTTCGGGGTGTTCCGCCACGGTGCAGGTGATGGAGCAGGAGGCGGCGGGAGCCGTGTACCATCCCGGCATCCTGGCCTACGACCGGGACCTGCTGGTTTACGTGGCGATCGAGCTGGAGGAGGGGCGGCTCTCCCGCCAGGAGATCTGGGAGCTGGCGGAGAGCCTGGAGCTGCTGCCGGAGGCCGGGTAAGCAGAAGCGTCTGATCCCTCCAGGGGAGCCAACCGCCCCTTTTTCTGACCGCCCCCATAAATAAAACCCTTCCCCCTGCAAAGAATGATATCGTGCCCTCAAAAGGGGCGCGATATTTTTCTGCGGGGGGAAGGGCGATGGATCCAAAACGGCGGAAGAAATTGCGGGAGTATGCCGGGCTTTTTGTTGCGGGGGCGGTGGGGTACAGCCTGCTGGAGATCCTGTGGCGGGGGTACACCCACTGGACCATGGGGGTGACAGGGGGGCTCTGTCTCTCCACCCTCTACCGGCTCAGCGGGGCGGTAAAGGACTGGGGCACCGGGGCCCGGTGCGCCCTGGGCTCCGCCGTCATCACCGGGTACGAGCTGGCGGTGGGGTGGCTGGTCAATCTGAAGCTGGGGTGGCGGGTATGGGACTACTCCGCCCTGCCCTTCCACTTCCGGGGGCAGATCTGCCTGCTGTACAGCACCATCTGGTTTTTGCTCTCGATGCCCATCTTCGGGCTGTGCTACCTGCTCCGGCAGCACCACCGGGGGTAGCTCACTGGGGGGTGCAGAGCCGCCATTCCTGCTGGTACAGGACCACCACGCCCTCCTCCACCCGGGCATAGGGGAGGTCCAGCTCCCTGCTGAAGTTGGTCTCCCCGTCCCGGGCGGGCCAGCCGTCGGTGTAGGAGGTGGTGCGGCCAAGGATGGCCTGCTCCTCCACCTCGGCGGGGATGGCCTGGCCCAGGAGGTAGACCACCCCCTCCACCATAATCGCCGCCGGGTAGTCCCCCGCTGTCTTCACCACGGTTTGGGCCTTGCCGTCCACAAAATCCTGGACGCTGCCCTCCCGGATCTCCACATACTCCTCCCCACCATCCCGCGTCAGGCGGATGTACCAGGGCTTTTCCTCACTGGGGGTGCCTCCTACCAGCAGGACAAGGCCGTCCTCCAGCTGGTACCGGAGGATGCACAGGCCGGAGCCCACGTCACTGCCTTGGTAGGGGGCGAAATCGGCCCAGACAATCTCCTCCCCCTTCTCCTCTATTTGTAGCAGCCGGCTTAAGGTCAGGGGCTCTCGGGGGAGGCGCTTTACCGTAACGGCCTTCACTTGATAGGGGTAGGTTTCCGCCACCGCTCCGTTGTAGGTGATCTCCACCCTGTCCAGCCATGCCAATCCCTGGGACAGGGCCTTTCCCTCCTCGTCCAGCACCGACGCGCCGCCAAGGGCCACCCAATATTGCTCCCCAGGCGTCCCGGCTTCGGCGTCCCCGTCGCCTAACACCAGCAGGGCGTTTTCGGACACCTCCAGGACGGTGGCGGCAAAGGCGGATTCCCCGGGCCCGGGGGCGCCGCAGGCCGCAAGGAGCAGCAGGGACAGGAAGCAGAGGCAGCTAAAGACAACAAACCGGTTTTTCATAAGAGCACTCCTTTCATCGGAAAAATCCTTTGCAATACCTGTGGCAAAAAAACCAGGATTTGTTGCACCGGCTGCTTATTTTGGCAAAAAAAACGCCCGGCTCCCCAACAGGGCCGGGCAGACAGGAGTACAATGCTTTCCAACCGGGGGGCAGCGATTACGCCTCGCTATCCCCGGCGGCCTCTTCCTGGAGCGGCTCCTCCGCCGGGACGGGCACCTCCGCCGCCTTGGCCTGGGGGAGGCGGAACCACTTTCTGCGGGGGGCAGGGACGGAGGCAGGGGCGTTTTGGTCCAGGTAGAGCTGGGCCGCCTGCCGGAGCACCGGCAGCGTCCGGCGCTGGAGGGCCACCAGCTGGAGCTGGCGCACCATGAGCAGCGCCCCCAAGGCAGACATAACAGCGGTGCAGACCGCCGCCACCGCGGCTAAGATGCTGAGCATCCGCAGGGTGCGCCGGTTGAGCAGCTTGGTGGGATGGATGCGGTAGTGGTTGATCATCGATTTATCCTCCCTGTATATCACTTTACAAAATCACCGGAGTGTATTTGGCTGTCGCCCCTCCTCGTGCATATGGGAGACCAGGTAGGAAAGGGTCATGATGCTGTCCCCCATGTGGACGTTGACGGTGGCGATGTTGTCGTAGTAGTAGGAAAAATCGTAGGAGGAAAAATTCCAGAAGCCCACGATTCCCGCCTTTACCAGGCGGTCGGCCAGCTGGGCGGCGGAATCCTTGGGGACGCAGATAATGGCCACCTTGGGGTGGCGGCTGCGGCAAAAATCCTCCAGCTGGTCGATGTGGCGCACCGTCACCTGGCCCAGGGTGGTGCCCACCAGCTTGGGGCTGATATCAAAAGCCCCCACCAGCCGGAAGCCCCGTTTTTTGGCGTAGATGTGGGGGGCCACCGTCTTGCCCAGGTTCCCCGCCCCGATGAGGATGGCGGGGGTTTCGTTGTTGATGCCCAGGATCTCCCCGATCTCCCGGTGGAGCAGCTCCACATTGTAGCCATACCCCTGCTGGCCAAAGCCGCCGAAGCAGTTAAAGTCCTGGCGGATCTGGGAGGCTGTCACCTTCATCAGCCGGGACAGCTCCTTGGAGGAGATGCGGGTGACGCCCCGCCCCAAAAGCTCCCCCAAAAACCGGTAGTACCGGGGCAGACGGCGAATGACTGACGCGGAAACAGGCCGATCGTATTTCATCCTTCTTTACGCTTCCTTTCTTCCCCTTGGGAGCAGCTTTGCACCCCGCCCGGGGGCGTCTGACAGGGGGAGTCCCCATCAGCCGCGCCGCGGGATGCCAGACAGGTCCCTGCCAAGTCCCCGGTGTCACCGGGTACCGCTTCCGGCGCTGCGCCCTCCTTCCCTCCTCCCTCAAACCAAGGGCCGGACAGCGCATTGTGACATATTATTATCAAATATTTATTCTACCTCATATTTGAACTTTTGTCAAATCTGACGTTTGGGACAAATTTACCTTCTCTGCGGCAGCTTTTTCTGTCTGGTTTGGCAGGATATCCCATTCAGCCGGTATGCCGTTGGGGAATGGTACAAAAAACGACAGGATGCTCCCCCGGCGGCGGGCTTGGAGTCAGATAAAGACGAGTTACGAAGAAATTGAAAATTTTTGGTTAAATATCCGAATCCGCCATTCCAAACCATCCGTATTTCGTTTATAATGGATACAGACGATTGGTCCCTGTGCCATCGCAACTGAACAACAGGAGAGAAGAACAGCATGACGAGTTACAGCATCACCCCGACAGCCGCCCTGCCCATGGTTCTGGTTTTAGTAACTGACCAATTCCGGTGCAAGCGGTTGATTACAGCGGGAAAGCACCTGGCAGACGAGGGCGGGCTCTCCCTCCAGGTGATAAACGTGGCCTCCCCGGGGGCGGAACGGAACCCCCAAGCGATTGAGTACCTCTTCCAGGCCAGCCGGGAGCAGGACGCCACCATGACCATCCACTACAGCGACCGGCCGGAGCAGTTTTTGGGGGAGCTGATCCAGCGGCACCAGCCGGCGGCGGTTGTGACCGGCCTGCCGGGCCAGGGCAGCACGCTGCTGCAAAAGCTTTGGATGCGGTTTGACGAGATATCCTTCTATGTAGTAGACCACGACGGCAGCCTGCGGATGGCAAACATCGCCGACCAGGCCCAGGCCCGGGCGTGACAGGAAAGGAGCGACGGCCATGAACCGAGAGGTATACACCTACCCTTCCTCCAACGGCAGCTGGCGGACCTCCGCCCTGATCTACACCCCGGACGAGGGGACGGTGGTGCGGGGGGTGGTACAGCTGAGCCACGGGATGTGCGAATACGGGGCCCGGTACCAGCCCCTGGCCCGGTACCTTTGCGACCGGGGCATTGTCTTTTGCGGCAACGACCACCTGGGCCACGGCTCCACCGCGCTGCTGAACCGGGAAAAGTTAGGCTACTTTGGCCCCCGGGGCTCCCGGCGCTTTTTGGTGGAGGACCTGGAGCTTTTGCGCCGGGAGGTGGCGGGGCGGTACCCGGGGGTACCCTACTTCCTGTTTGGCCACAGCATGGGGTCCTTTATTGCCCGGCTGTACGCCCGGCGCTTTGGCGGCGGGATTGACGGGCTTATCCTCAGCGGCACCGCCGGCAAAAACCCGGCGGCAGACCTGGGGCGGGCGTTGGCCCGGGGGGTGGAGCTGGCGAAGGGGCCCCGGTACATCTCCGACAAGGTTTACGACCTGGCCAACGGCAGCTTCAGCAGGGCCTTTGCCGACGCCAGGACGCCGGTGGACTGGCTCAGCAAGGACCCGGCGGTTTGCGACGCTTACCTACAGGATCCGCTTTGCGCCTTCAAGTTTACGGTATCGGCATACTACGAGCTTTTCAGTATGCTTAAGGAATGCAACTCCGCCCAATGGTATGCCGGGATGCCGCGGAAGCTTCCGATTCTCCTGATTGCGGGGGAGAAGGACCCGGTGGGGGCTATGGGGGCGGGGCCCCGGGAGGTTTTTTTGGGGTTGCGGGAGGCGGGGTGCAACGATGTGACGCTGCAGCTTTACCCGCAGGGGCGGCATGAGCTGCTCAACGAGCTGGAGAAGGAGGAGGTCAAGGAGGACCTTCTGGAATGGCTGGAGGAGGTAATGGCGCAGGTGGCGGCACGACGGACGCAGGAGGAATAGGCGAGGGCTTGGCCCTCTGGTTGTGCCCGCCCGGGCTACCGGGCCGCAGGTCCAGGGCCGCGCAGGCCCTGGTCGCTCCCGCAGCGGGCGAAACTCCCCAGGTTGACTATAATAACGGCAGGGCTTGTGTTTTTGGCACAGGCCCTGCCGTTTTGTTGTAGGCCGTTAGGCCGCGGTTTTTTACAGCGGCTTTTGGGTGAGGATGGGGGCTATTGCGGTTATGTAGCCGACTGACGGGGAAGCGCAAACCGCGGCCGGGGTTAGGAGTAGCCGCTTTCTCCCCAAAACAGCCCGCCGCGCGCCGTAGGCGCTGGAGGCGGGCGCATTTT
>JAAWGY010000033.1 GCA_022795575.1 Angelakisella sp.
CCTGGGGAGTTTCGCTCCTGCGGGAGCGACCAGGGCCTGCGCGGCCCTGGACCCGCGGCCCGGTAGCCCGGGCGGGCACAACCTGTGGGACAGGCCGCTGCCCAACATCACAGCTTACTGACAAACAAGCAGCGAATGGCGTTGAGTACCGCCAAAATCATCACCCCAACATCGGCGAAAATAGCCAGGTACATATTGGCAATCCCCACCGCCCCCAACGCCAAACAGGCAAACTTAACACCCAAAGCCATGGTGATATTCTGATAGACAATCCCCAGGCATTTCCGAGAAATCTTGATGGCCTTTGCAATCTTCATGGGATCATCGTCCATCAGAACAATGTCCGCTGCCTCGATAGCCGCATCCGAACCCATCGCGCCCATCGCCACACCAATGTCAGCTCTGGACAGCACCGGAGCGTCGTTAATGCCATCGCCCACAAAAGCCAGCTTTGCCTTGCCGGTTTTCGCTTTCAGCAGCTCCTCCACCTTGGATACCTTATCCGCTGGCAGCAGCTCGCTGTAAACCCTGTCGATGCCCAGGGAAGCGGCTACCTGCTCCGCCACCCTCTTTGCATCGCCGGTAAGCATAACAGCCTTTTCTACCCCCGCTGCCTTCAGGGAAGCAATGGCATCCTTGGCATGAGGCTTTACGATATCGGAGATTACGATGTGCCCCGCATAGGCCCCGTCGATGGCCATGTGGATAATGGTGCCGGTTGAGTGGCAGTTGATGTATTCGATGTTCAGATGCTTCATCAGCTTGTCGTTGCCGGCGGCTACCTCCACACCGTCCACCCTGGCAATGATGCCGTTGCCGCTGAGCTCCCGGATGTCGCTGACCCGGCTGCGGTCCGGCTCCCTGCCGTAGGCCCGCTGCAAGCTCTTGCTGATGGGGTGGGAGGATGCGCTCTCCGCCAGGGCCGCGTATTCCAGAAGCCTTTCCTCCTCCATCCGGCTATGGTGGATGCCGTTTACCTCAAAGACACCCTGTGTCAGCGTGCCGGTCTTATCAAAGACCACTACCTTGGTTTGGGATAGGATTTCCAGATAGTTGGAGCCTTTGACCAGGATGCCCTCCCGGCTGGCCCCGCCGATGCCGGCAAAAAAGCTGAGGGGGATGCTGATGACCAGGGCGCAGGGGCAGCTGATGACCAGGAAGGTCAGCGCCCGGTAAATCCAGGTTCCCCAGTCGGCAGGCAGCCCCATTCCCAGCATACGGACAAGGGGGGGCAGGATTGCCAGCGCCAGGGCGCTGTAACAGACAGCCGGCGTGTAGATTTTGGCGAATTTGGAGATGAAGTCCTCCGACTTGGATTTGCGGGAGCTGGCGTTTTCCACCAGGTCCAGGATTTTGGAAACCGTGGATTCCCCGAATTCCTTGGTGGTTTGTATTTTCAGCACGCCTGTCATATTGATGCAGCCGCTGATGATTTCGTCCCCCACCCTGGCCTCCCGGGGCAGGCTCTCGCCGGTGAGGGCGCTGGTGTTCAGGCTGGAGCTGCCCTCTGTGATGATGCCGTCGATGGGGACCTTTTCGCCGGGCTGTACCACAATCACGCTGCCGATCTCCACCTCGTCCGGGTCAATCTGTTCCAGCCTGCCGCCCCGCTCCACGTTGGCATAGTCGGGGCGGATGTCCATCAGCTCGCTGATATTGCGGCGGCTCCGGCCCACAGCGTAGCTCTGGAACCATTCACCTACCTGATAGAACAGCATGACAGCGATAGCCTCTAAATAGTCGCCGTTTTCATAAACCGCCAGAGCCATGGCCCCTATGGTGGCAACGGCCATCAGGAAATTCTCATCAAACACCTGCTTGTTCAGGATACCCTTTCCGGCCTTACGCAGAATGTCATAGCCGATGATGAAGTAATCCACCAGGTACAGGGCAAACCGGATCCAGCGCCCGGCGGAGGGGAAGAGGTAGCCGTCAATCTGCGCAAACGCTTCCGCCGGAAGGAACTGGAGGCCCAGCAGCATGGCGGCGGCAATCAAAATACGGGTCAGCATGGTCTTTTGCTTCTTGGTCATGCCGCTGTCGGCCCGTGCTCCAATAAAGAAGCGCAGGATTGCAGCGGTCAGGATGACAACGGTAAGCAATCCGTTGATCACAAGCTCTTGCATGGAAAAGCTCCCTTCTACAATTGCTTAATAGTTTATCTGTTTGCTTCTGAAAAGCCCCCCTCAAAGCTGCGGTCACGCATTTTGAGGGGGACGCTCCGCTTACAGGAAGATCTCGCAATCCGGCTCCACCTTCTTGCAAGCGGCCAGAACGCCCTGCATCACCGCGCCGGGATCCTGGCCCTCGGCAAACTCCACAATCATCTTTTGAGTCATAAAGTTGACGGTGGCGGACTGGACGCCGGCGGTCCGCCGGGCGGCGTCCTCCATCAGGTTGGCACAGTTGGCGCAGTCTACCTCGATTTTGTAGGTCTTTTTCATGGGGAAGCTCCTTTCACGGTTGGTTTTAATTTAATGATTAAGTACTTGTTTAATCATCCTGCCTGTAGTATAATATAACCGTAGCCCCCCGTCAATATCCCCAAGGGCTTCCCTGCCAAACGGGCGAAAAGAATTGCCAAACGGGCGAAAAGAGAAAGGAGTGGATAGGATGGCCAGCGAATTGCCTCACCGCCATGGCGAGGAGGCGCGGGCGGCGGTGCTCCGGGAGCATTTGGGCCATGTGGCGTACTTCCAGGCGGTGGCGGAGGTGTTCCGGCAGCTGGGGGACACCACCCGCATCCGCATCTTTTGGCTTTTGTGCCACTGCGAGCAGTGCGTCGTCAACATCTCCGCCATGCTGGAGATGTCCAGCCCCGCCGTGTCCCACCACCTCCGCCCCCTGAAGAACAGCGGCCTTATCGTCTGCCGCCGGGAGGGCAAGGAGGTCTATTACCGCGCCGCGGACACCGAGGAGAGCCGCCTGCTCCACCGGATGATCGAACAGGTGATGGAGATCGCCTGTCCGGAGCTGCGGAGCTGACCCGATGGAAAACAGAACACCGGCACCCTGCCGGGACGGGCTGCTCCTGCTCCCCGGCATCCGGCTCTTTTACCGCGCCGCCCCCCGGGACCTCTCCTCCCTGGGGCAGGACGGGGCTGGGCCCTTCCTACGGGTGGACTACTGCCGCTCCGGCCAGGCGGTCTGGCAGGGAGGGGGCAAAAGGCTTTCCCTCTCCCCGGGGGATTTCCTGGTCTGCACACCGGGGGCTTCCGCCGCCCCGGCCCTCGCCTTTCCCACCGGGGCGTACCGGGGCCTTACGTTGCTGTACCACCGCGGCCAGCTTGACGCCCGCCCGCCGGAGCTGCTGCGGGATACCGGCGTCCTCCGGTGCCTGCCGCCCGCCGGCCCGGAGCCGCTGCTGCTGCGGGGCAGCCCGGAGGGTGACGGAGTCTTTGCCGGCTTTTACGACCAGCCGGAGGAGCTGCGGCTGGCCCGCCAGCGGCTCAGCGCCCTGGAGCTGCTCCTCCTTTTGGCCCGCCGGGAGCCCTGCCGGGAGGCTTCCGCCCCGCCCTGCCCCCTGGAGCAGGCGGAGATCATCCGGGAGATCCACGACCGCCTCACCCGGCAGATGGAGCAGCGGCTTACCATCGAGGCCCTCTCCCGGGAGTACCTCATCAACCCCACCACCCTAAAGGCGGCCTTTAAGGCGGTGTACGGCACCTCCATTGCCGCCCACGTCCGGGCCCACCGGATGGAGGAGGCCGCAAGGCTGCTGCGGAGCTCCGACCAAAGCATCGCCGAAATCGCCCAGGCGGTGGGCTACGACAGCCAAAGCCGCTTTACCGCAGCCTTTAAGGCCTGCTTTGGGGTGCTGCCCAAAGAGTACCGAAGGGGCGGGTAAGCGCCTATTCAGCAGCTCCCGGCGCGCCGAATTGGCAGCGATTTTTGTTCTGCAAGACAAAAAGCCGCAGAAATACTTGCTGTATTGCAAGCTTTTTAACGTAGCCGGACGGAAAAAGCCCTGCCAAGGCGGCGGGCTGGGAGATTTTGAATAGGCGCTAAGAGCCGTCTACGGCGGTTGCGCCTGGACGCGCCTGCGGGCGCAGTAACGCCCCAGGGCGGGAAAATCCCTGCCAAGGCGGCGTACTGGGAGATTCCGAACAGGCGCTTGGCGACCCTTTCCCCAAAGCCTTGCCGGAAACCGGCGCAAAAAATTTTGGGGACCATCTTGCAAATTGCACAAAAGAATGGTATTCTTAACTACGCTGTCCCCCTCTCCGGGAGGACAGGCACAAAACAGAGTAGGAGCCTTTGCGTCAAGTGCCGCCGGGACGGGGAGTTGCCGGGCGGACGAAAAGGGCGTACCCCTTGCGGTAAGGGCTCCGCATCCCGCTGTACCATATCGCACTCCGGCCGGACGCTTCCCGTCCCGGCCCTGTGCTGCGGTACAAACCGGTGCACAGGAAGGAGTGTATTTTTTATGTTCAAAAGTCCCGAAGCCCTTACCCTTGCCAGCCCCTTTTCCCCCGGCTACTGGCGCGTTGCCGCCAAGGAGGTCAAAAACCTTCGTATGCTCACCCTGGCCGCCATTGTGGTGGCCCTGCGGATCGCCCTTGGCGGCCTGCGGATCCCCCTGGGGGATAACCTGAACATCTTCTTCGGCTACCTCATCAACGGCCTTGGCTCCGCCATCTACGGGCCGGTGATGGCCCTTCTTTCCGGCTTTGCCTCGGATATCCTGGGGTATTTTATCCACCCCAACGGGCCCTTTTTCCCCGGCTATGTCCTCTCCACCATGATGGGCTCCTTCCTCTACGCCCTCTTCTTTTACCGGGCCCGGATCACCCTGCTGCGGGTGGCGCTGGCCAAGCTTTCGGTAAACCTTTTGGTGAACGTGGGGCTGGGGGCGATGTGGAGCGCCATTCAGTTCAGCAAGGGCTACTATTATTACCTGGCCAAAAGCCTGGTGAAAAACATCGGGATGCTGCCGGTGGAGGTGCTGCTCCTCTGGCTCTTCCTAAAGGCGGCGGTGCCTGTCTGTGTCCGCAGCGGCCTGCTCCCCCGCCAGGCCAGGAGCGCTCCCCCGCCGGACCAGCGGGGGTAGCCGCTAACGGAGGGGCAGCACCCGCTCCGGGTCCGCCGAAAGGGCCCGGGGCAGCGGCTCCGGGGGCCGTCCCGGTTCCCACCACAGCCGGGCTGTCTTCCCCGGCCCCGGCGCAAAGCGTACCTCGCTCCCCCCCGGCCGCTCCAGTACCTCCGGCTCCCACAGGGGGATGGCGTTCTGCTCCCCCTCCCCGGCGGGGCGCAGGTCCTCCCCCCGGATGGCGATGTAGCGAAACCCCGGGGGAAAGGGCTCCGCCACCCGCAGCGTCACCCCCCATTCCGGCACCTCCGCCAGCCCCGGCCCCGCCATCCGCGCCGCCGCCAGGTTGCGGCAGCCGGTAAGCCGGGCCGCCTGGACCGTCCCCGGGCTCCGGAAGATCTCCCGTGTCTCCCCGTAGGCGGAAACCCGGCCGTTATCCAGCACCATCAGCCGCTGCCCCAGCAGAAAGGCCTCCTCCCGGCTGTGGGTCACAAGGACGGAGGCTCCGTCGTATTCCTTCAGCAGCTCCCTTAGCTGGGGCAGCAGCTCCTCCCGCAGGCAGGTGTCCAGGGCGGAAAAGGGCTCGTCCAGCAGCATGGCCTCCGGGCCGCAGGCCAGGCAGCGGGCCAGGGCCACCCGCTGCCGCTGCCCGCCGGAAAGCCGGGCGGGGCAGCGGCCCTCCAGCCCCTCCAGCCGGAGCCGGGCCACCAGCCGTGCCACCGTCTCCGCCCTTTGCCCCCGCTCCCTGCCCCGCAGCCCGGCGGCGATGTTTTCCGCCACCGTCATGTTGGGGAAGAGGGCGCAGCCCTGGAAGAGGTACCCCACCCGGCGGGCCCGGGGGGGAAGGTCCACCCGGGCGCCGCTGTCAAAGAGGGCGCGCCCGTTTAGGGTGATCCGCCCCCGGTCCGGGGTGACGATGCCGGCGATGGCCCGCAGCGTCATGCTTTTGCCGCACCCCGAGGCCCCCAGGATGGCAAGACACCCCGGCCCTGCCGTAAAGGCAAGGTCCAGGCAAAAGTCCCCCAGGCTTTTTTGGATGGCCACCGAAAGCTCCGCCATCATTCCCCCTCCCCTCTTCTCCGGCCCTCCCGGGAGGCGGCCAGGTTCATCACCGCCACCGCCGCCAGGGAGATGGCAACAATCACCGCCACATACCCCCACGCGGCCTCCAGATCCCCCGCCGCCACGGCGGCGTAGATGGCCAGGGGGAGGGTGCGGGTTTTGCCGGCGATGTTCCCCGCCAGCATGGCGGTCGCCCCAAACTCCCCCAGCCCCCGGGCAAAGGCCAGCACCCCGCCGGAGACCACCCCCGGCAGGGCGTTGGGCAGCAGCACCCGCCAAAAGAGCTCCCATTCCCCCATCCCCAGGGTGCGCCCGGCCCAAAGGAGGTCCGGGTCCACCTGCTCAAAGGCGCCCCGGGCCGAGCGGTACATCAGGGGCAAGCTGATGGCCACCGCCGCCAGGATGGTGGCGGCCCAGGAAAAGGCGATCCGCACCCCCAGCGCCTCAAAAAAGAAGCGTCCCAGGGGGCGCTTGACGCCAAAGATCCACAGCAGAAAAAAGCCCGCCACGGTGGGGGGGAGCACCAGGGGGATGGTGAGGATGCCGTCCAGCACCGCCCGGAGAAGGCCGCTGCGCACCGTCAGCACCCCCCAGGCCAGCAGCAGCCCCAGCAAAAAGGTGACGGCAGTCGCTGCCGCCGCGGTCTTCATCGAGATAAGAATCGGGCTAAGGTCCAAGCCGATGCCCCCTTTCCCACAGCCCCGGCTCCCGTCTGCGGCAGGCAGACAGGGGCCGGGGCGTTTTGGTCTGTTACGCCGGGAGAAAGCCGTATTCCCCAAAGACGGCCATGGCCTCCTCGCTTTGGAGGAAGTCCAGAAACAGCGCCGCCGCCTCCTTGTGCCGGGAGGAGGAGACAACGCCTGCGGGGTAGATGACCCTGGTGGCAAGGCTCCCCTCCGGCGCCCGGGCCACCACCGTTACCCGGTCGGTGGTGGCTGCGTCGGTGGCGTAGACGATGCCGGCGTCGGCGGAGCCCTCCGCCACCCAGTTCAGTACCTCGGTGACGTTGGAGCCAAGGCTCAGCCGGGCCTCCTCCGCCGTCAGGGCCTCCCAAAGCCCAAGGCTGACAAGGACCTCCCGGGCATACTGCCCCGCCGGCACGCTGTCCGGGTCGCCCATGGCCACCTGTCCGGCCCGGGGCAGCTCCTCAAAGGAGGTGATGGCGTTCTCCTTGCCGGTGGGGACGATCAGGACAAGCTCGTTTTCCAGCAGCGGGAGGACGGAATCGCGGTCCACCAGCCCCTGGTCCACAAGGGCGTCCATCTGCGCCCGGGCGGCGGAGAGGAAGAGGTCCGCCGGGAGCCCCTCCTCGATCTGGCGCTGGAGCTTGCCGGAGCTGTCGTAGCTCCCCTCTACGGCAATGCCGGGGTGCTGCTCCCGGAAGGCGGGGATCAGCCGGTCCCGCAGAACCGGCTCCAGGCTGGCCGCGGCGGCGATGAGGATGGTTGCGGACGACTCCTCCCCAGGGGCGCTTACGCCGCCGGAGGATGGCTCCATCCCCGGGGAGGGGGGAGCCGGGCTATTGGAGGGCGCGGCGTTGTTTCCTCCGCAGGCCGCCATGGCCAGCAGGAGGGCAAGGGCAAGGGCAAGACTTACGATCTTTTTCATCTGCGGAGTCCTTTCGTCTATCCCGCCGGTCTGGACAGGGCGGATCCGCTGCCCAGCCGGGGGCGCAAGCCCCGGGGCGCATATGGCTTCCCCTGGGGGTGTTGCCTTTTGGTGTCTGCTGCCGGGCGGGCTACGAGCGGGCGCACTCGCCCCCGGCCCCGGTGAGGATCTCCAGGCCGTGGCCCAGGGCGGGGAGGAGGAAGCTCAGGCTCTCCCGCACCGCCTTGGGGCTGCCGGGTAGGTTGATGATCAGGGTCCGTTCCCGGATGCCCGCCGTCCCCCGGCTCAGCATGGCCCGGGGGGTGATCTGCAGGGACATGGCCCGGATGGCCTCCGGGATACCCGGCACCATCCGCTGGCAGACGTCGGCGGTGGCCTCCGGGGTCCAGTCCCGGGGGGAAAAGCCGGTGCCGCCGGTGGTAAAGATGACGTCCGCCACCCCCTGGTCGCACCACAGGGCCATGGTGTCGGCAAGCTCCCGCCGCTCATCCGGCAGCACGGCGGACCGGGTGACGGTGTACTCCCCGGTGGCCTCCAGCAGCTCCCGGATGGCGGGGCCGCTCAGGTCCTCCCGCTGCCCCGCCGCCCCCTTGTCGCTGGCGGTGATAATGGCTGCACGGTACATGGCTATCCCTCCGTTCCCAGGGGGACGGGCTGGCTGGTGATGACCAGCTCGTCCCCCTCCCGGATGACGCCCCCGTGGAGCACCCGGGCAAATACCCCCTCCCGGGGCATGATGCAGTCCCCCACCCGGTGGAAGATCTCGCAGTGCTGGTGGCATTTTTTGCCCACCTGGGTCATCTCCAGCACCACCTCCCCGCACTGGAAGATGGTTCCCACCGGCAGGGCCTTAAAATCGAAGCCGGAGACCAGCAGGTTTTCCCCAAAGTCCCCGTCCTTGACGCAGCCGCCCCGCTGGTTAAACTCCACCACCCGCTCATAGGAAAGGAGGCTTACCTGCCGGTGCCAATCCCCGGCGTGGGCGTCCCCCTGGATGCCGTGGTTTTCGATGAAGCGCCCCTGGTGGACGTTGGTTTTAACGGTGCCCTTCTCCGGGCTGGTGCAGACTGCCATTACTTTGCCCATGGTGTATTCTCCTTCTGTTGGTTTTTCGGTTATCCCTGCTTCTCCCTGCTATCCCCCGATTTGGGCCATGGTGTGGCGTTCCAGGTTGGGGGCCTGACAGCCGCCGAAGTCGTGGTGCAGCGGCTTTTGCAGGATGGCCTGGCGGATGACCTCCGCCAGCGCCTCCTCCCCGGCGCCCTCCCGCGCCAGCTCCCGGAGGGGCACCCCGTCCCGGTAGTGGAGGCAGAGCTTCAAAAAGCCGGTGCTGGTAAGGCGCACCCGGTTGCAGCTGCCGCAGAATTCGTGGGAGATGGCGCTGATAAACCCCACCTTGCCGGCAAACCCCGGCAGCTCCCAGTACACCGCCGGCCCGTTGCCCCGCCGCCGGCCCCGGTAGGGGGCCATGGGGCCGTAGACCGCCTCCAGCCGCGCCTTTACCTGGTCGTTGCTGACCGGGGTCAGGGACCGGCCCAGGCCGATGGGCATCAGCTCGATAAAGCGGACGTCCAGCCGCCGCTCCCGGGCCAGCCCCGCCAGCTCCGCCAAATCCTCCCCGTTGTACTCCTCGGTGGCCACGCAGTTCACCTTGACACGCAGCCCCGCCGCCAAAGCCTGGTCGATGGCCTCCCGGACGCTGCCCTCCATGGGGGAACGGGTGAGGGCCTCAAAGCGCGCCGGGTCCAGGGTGTCCAGGCTGATGTTCACCGCGTCCAGCCCCGCCGCCGTCAGCTGGGGCAGCAGCCGGGGCAGCAGCACCCCGTTGGTGGTCATGGTCACTTCCCGGATGCCGGGGATGGCCTTCAGCATCCCCACCAGCCGGGGGCACCCCTTGCGCACCAGGGGCTCCCCGCCGGTGAGCTTCACCCGGCTGATGCCCAGCCGGGCCGCTGCGGCGCAGATCCGGGCGATCTCCTCCAGTGTCAGCAGCTGGTCATAGGGCACCGCCTCCACCCCCTGGGCCGGCATACAGTAGACGCACCGCAGGTTGCACCGGTCTGTCACCGAAACCCGCAGGTAGTCAATCTCTCTCCCTGTCCGGTCGGTCATGGGGCCGCCTCCTTGTGTTTGGGGTTGACAAAGTCCCCGCTTTTGCCCCCGCTTTTGCGCAGCAGGTAAACCGACTGGATCTCCATCCCCTTATCGATGGCCTTGCACATATCGTAGACGGTAAGCAGCGCCACCGTGGCCCCGGTCAGGGCCTCCATCTCCACCCCGGTCTGGCCCGCCACCCGGACGGTGCACCGGACCTCCACCGCCAGCTCCTCCGGCAGCATGGCAAAGTCCAGGGTGCATTTGCCCAGGGGCAGGGGGTGGCACATGGGGATGAGCTCGTGGGTGCGCTTTGCCGCCATAATCCCCGCCACCCGGGCCACCCCCAGCACGTCCCCCTTTTGGGCGGTGCCTCCCCGGATGGCGTCGTAGGTCTGCTGTCCCACCAGGATACGCCCCACCGCGGTGGCCACCCGGTCGGTAATCCGCTTTTCGGTGACATCCACCATTACGGCGTTGCCTCCCTCGTCAAAATGAGTCAATCCGTGTATACTATCTGACATTTTATCACCTACAACAACTTATAGTAAAACGACCTTTACCCGGTCCCCGGCCCGCAGGCCCTTGTTCCCGGCCTCGATATCCACCAGACAGTTGCACCCCACCATGGAGTAAAGGGCCCCGGAGGAGTGGTTTTGACCGCTTAGGGTGACGATGCCGTCCCGGTAGACCGCCCGGATAAACCGCCGCCCGGGGCTGCGCTTGGGGAAGTCCTCCGCCATTTTGCCGGTGGTGCGGCGGTAGGCCATGGATTGGTCGCCGGAAAGCCTGGCCAGCATGGGCCGCAGAATCAGCTCGAAGGTGGCCAGGGCGGCAAAGGGGTTGCCGGAAAGGCAGCAGAGGGGGCAGCCCCCATAGGCGCCGCAGAGGATGGGGGTGCCCGGCTTCATCTGCACCCGCCAGAAGAGCCGCCGGGCCCTCAGCAGGGGGAGCACCTGGTGGAAGATATCCTTTTTGCCCACCGAAACGCCGCCGGTGGTGATGACCACATCGGCGGAGCGGCAGGCCTCCCGGATGGCCTCCGCCACCGCCTCCGGGTGGTCGGGGAGGCTGCGGCTCACCGTTACCTCCGCCCCCAGCTCCTCCAGCCGGGCCCGGAGCATGGGCAGGTTGCTGTTGTAGATCTTGCCCGGGGAAAGGGGCCGCCCCACCGGGAGGATCTCGTCCCCGGTGCTGAGCACCGCCGCCCGGAGCCGGGCCCGCACCGGGGCATGGGTGAGCCCCTGGCCGGCCAGCACCCCGATATGGACGTGGGAGAGCTTTTCCCCCGCCTCCATCAGCACCCCGCCCTTCTGGATATCCTCGCCGGCAAAGCAGTAGTTTTGGTGGCGGGCCACCGGCTGGTAAACCTGTACCCAGTCCTCGCCGTAATCGGTATCCTCCTGGCGGACCACGCAGTCGCACCCCGCCGGGATGGCCCCGCCGGTCATGATCCGCACCGCCTCCCCGGGGCCTGTCTGGCCCCCGTACCAGCCGCCGGCGCAGACCTCGGCCACCACCCGGAGGCGGGCGGGGCTTTCCTTAGCCGCCCCGGCGATGTCCCCGGACCGCAGGGCGTAGCCGTCCAGGGGGGAACGGTCAAAGGGGGGATTGTCCAGCCCGGCGACAACCTCCCGGCTGAGGACCCGCCCCCGGGCCTCCTCCAAGGGCAGCAGCTCCTCCCTGGACAGGGGGGAGACCAGCTCCTCCAAAATCCGGACAGCCTCCTCCAGGGGGATGAGCTCCCGGCCCTCTGTGGCAGCGATCACAGGACGCCCCCCTTCCCAAACCCGCAGTCCGGGTAACGGCAGTCGGGGCACTGGAGGCAGAGGCCCCCGTGGCCCAGCACCGCCAGGTCCCCCTTGGCGAGCCGTTCCCCGGCCATAATCCGGGGCAGCACCAGGTCAAAGATGGTGGCGTCGTGGTACATCACGCAGCCGGGGAGGCCCAGCACCGGCACATCCTCCCCCGTATAGGAGAGGAGGAACATGGCCCCCGGCAGCACCGGCGCGCCATAGGAGACGATCTCCCCGCCCACGGCCTGGATGGCGGTGGGGGTGAGGTCGTCGGGATCGACGCTCATCCCCCCGGAGCAGACCACCAGCTCCGCCCCCTGGTCCAGGAAGCCCTGGATGGCCCCCCGGATCATCTCCACGTCGTCGTCCACAATGGCCTGGCCCAGCACCTCCGCCCCGTAAAAGGCAAGCTTTTTGCGGAGCACCGGCCCGAAGGCGTCCTGGATACGGCCGTGGTAGACCTCGCTGCCGGTGGTGACGATGCCCACCCTTTTCCGCTGGTAGGGCAGCAGGGCAAGGAGGGGGCGGTTCCCCGCTGCCGCTTTGGCCTCCTCCATCCGGGCCTTGCTGATGACCAGGGGGATGACACGGGTGCCGGCCAGCTTATCCCCTTTGCGGACGGGGTAGTTGGTGTGGCGGGTGGCGATCATCACCTCCGGCACCATATTTACCGCCGTCAGCCGGGGGACGTCTACCTTCAGCAGGCCGTCGATCTGGGCGATGCACTCGATTTTGCCCTCCTTTACGGGGGTGGGGGCGATGTGGTCGTTTTTGCAGAGGTCAAAGAGGATTTGGGCGGCTTCGTTTTCGTGGAGGCTGTTTTCGTCGGCCTCCCATACATAGAGGTGCTCCTTGCCCACCGAAAGGAGGACCGGGATGTCCTCCGGGGTGACGACGTGGCCCTTGCGGAAGACGGCGTCCTTGGTGACGCCGGGGATGATTTGGGTGATGTCGTGGCAGAGGATGTGGCCTACGGCCTTTTGGGTTTCGATGAGCTTCATGGTGACTGCTTCCACCTTTCGCAAAAAATCGGCACAAAAAAAGCGAGCCTGCAAAGAGGGCAGGCTCACAGAAGGAGACCCCGGGTTGGTTGTACACCGCCGGTGGGGTTCCAGAAGGCCGTCCCCTTTTCGGGCGGGGCGCGGGGGCCCCGTCATTGGAAGGCCGGAGGGTTTCCCCGCCGACCCCGTTCCCCGTCCCGTGGGCTGTGGCGCCTTTAGGGGCAGAGGAATCGAGAACTGTGGTCTTTGGTCGTTTATAGAGTATAGCATATCTTTGCGGGGGACGCAACGGGTATTTTTCGGGGGCTGCGAAGGGCCTGCCCGCCGCCATGCCCGAAGGGCGCTAAAAGTTTCGGTCAAGCCTTTTCAAAGGCTTGCGGGTCCAGGGCAGAGCCCTGGTCGCTCCCGCAGGAGCGAAACTCCCCAGGTTGACTAATAATAACGGCAGGGCTTGTGTTTTTGGCACGAGCCCTGCCGTTCTGTTGTAGGCCGTTAGGCCGCGGTTTTGGACAGCTGCTTTTGGGTGAGGATGGGGGCTATGGCGGTTATGTAGCCTGCTGGCGGGGAAGCGCAAACCGCGGCCGGGGTTAGGGGTAGGGCCTTTCTCCCCAAAACAGCCCGCCGCGCGCCGCAGGCGCTG
>JAAWGY010000034.1 GCA_022795575.1 Angelakisella sp.
AGCACCAACCAGCGGCCGGGGTTAGGAGTAGCCGCTATCTCCCCAAAACAGCCCGCTGCGCGCCGCAGGCGCTGTAAGCGGGCGCATTTTGGGACCACCGGCCCCACCACAGCCCCCGGCAGGGGGCCCAGCCATCCCACCCAAAACAAGACAGGAGCAAAAAGCCATGAACATCAAAGTATCCCCCTCCCTGTTGGCAGCGGACTTTGCCCGCCTGGGGCAGGAGCTAAAGGAAATCGAGGCCGCCGGCGCGGATATGCTGCACCTGGACGTGATGGACGGGGTATTCGTCCCCAACATCTCCTTCGGGATGCCGGTCATCGCCTCGCTGCGCAAGGTAAGCAGCCTCTATTTTGACGTGCACATCATGATCACCGACCCCATCCGGTATATCGACGACCTGGCCAAGGCCGGGGCGGACGGCGTCACCTTCCACCTGGAGGCGGCGGAGGACGTGGGGGCGGTGATCGACCGGATCCACGACCGGGGGATGAAGGCGGGGCTGACGCTGCGCCCCGGTACCCCGGTGGAGCGGCTCCTCCCCTATCTGCCAAGGCTGGAGCTGGCCCTGGTGATGACGGTGGAGCCGGGCTTTGGGGGGCAGTCCTTTTTGCCGGAGATGATGGACAAGGTATCGGCCATCCGCCAAAGTGCGGAGGCGCTGGGCAAAGGGGAGCTGCTGCTCCAGGTGGACGGCGGGGTGGACCGGAGCACCGCCGGTGCCTGCGGCGCCGCCGGTGCCAACTGCCTGGTGGCTGGCTCGGCCATCTTTGGCAAGGCGGATTACCGGGGGGAGATCGCCGCCATCCGGGCCGCCGCCCAGGGGGGCTGACCGGCACAAAAGGGAACAAACAGCAAAGGAGGCGCCGGCAGGATGAAGGAAAAGAGCGGGATAGGTTCCTGGCTGCGGGGGGGCGGGGTGATGCTGGAGCAGCACAAGGACCCCATCCTCTCCCAGGAGATCGTGGACTTTGTGGACCCGGAGCGGATCCGGGTGATCCCCGGGCTGAACCCCTGGGAGGATATCTCCCAAATCGGCCCGGAGGAGCTGATCCAGGTGGCCCGGCTGGCCCGGATCGTGGACGAGCGGGACGGCTACCCCCTGTTCCGCAAGCTGCGGCGGTGCATGGGCCACAAGGCGTCGGTGTATGTGGACGCCATGGACGAGGAACCCTATATCTCCAGCCAGCTGGGGCCGATGCTCCACCGGCGGGAGGAGTGCATCAGCGGGCTGATGCTGGCCTGCAAGGCGGTGGACGCGGCGGACTGCGCCATCCTGGTCTACCAGGGCATCACCGACATTGACGTCAAGATCCCCCGGACCATCCAGGGGGTGCCGGTGCAGCGGGTGGGGGGGCGGTACCCCTCGGAGCTGCTCTCGGCCCAAAGCCTGGTGGAGGAAAACGGCCATGTCAGCCTTTACGTGGGCTCCTGCGCCCTCATCCACCTTCACCGGGCGGTTTACGCCGCCCGGATGCACAGCACCGCCTTCCTCACCGTGGCGGGCAACTGCGTCCACTCCCCCTGCAACATGGAGGTGAACGTGGACACCACCGCCACCGCCGTTTTGGAGCGGTGCGGCCTGGACGAGACCCCCACCCGGGTGGTCATCGGCGGCTCGATGACCGGGGAATCGGTGGCGGAAACCGACGAGGTGCTGGTGCGGGCCACCACCCGGGCCATCCTGGCCATCCAGGAGAGCGCGGCGGATAAAAAGCTGCAATGCGTGGGGTGCGGCCGCTGCTCCGAGGTCTGCCCCATTGGCCTGAACCCCATGTACCTCTACCGCAGCATCGCCATGAGCCTCCACGACCGGGCCAAGGCGCTGGATTACCGGATGTGCATCGGCTGTATGTGCTGTAGCTATGTCTGCCCGGCCAAGCTGGACATCGCCGGGCGCATCGCATGGTACCGCAAAAGCAGGAAGGAGGCGCGGCCATGAAGCTCTACCCCCAAAAGGCGCCCCACATCCGCTCGGATACCAGCAACAAGACGGTGATGGGGGACGTGATCATCACCCTGGCGGCCCTCTACTTTATGGCGGCCTGCTACTACGGCCGGCGGGTGCTGGAGCTGGGCCTCCTTTCGGTGGCGGTCTGCTGGGGCGCCGACGCCCTCTGCGTCTGGCTCCGGGGGCGGCGGGTGACGATACGGGACTACTCCCCGGTGGTCACGGGGATGATCATCCCCCTGATGATGTCGGCCAGCATCCCCTACCACATTGTGGTGGTGGCGGACCTCTTTGCCATCCTTATCGCCAAGCAGACCTTTGGGGGGCTGGGCAACAACCTTTTTAACCCGGCGGCGGCGGGGCTGGCCTTCGCCATCGCCTGCTGGCCCGCCCAAATGTTCACCTACCCCCTCCCCAACTCCACCCTGGACCTTTGGGGGGAGGTGAGCAGCAGCATCACCAGCTCCGCCTCCTACACCCTGTATGTGGGCGGCGTGCCCATGGCGGACTACACCGCGGTGCTGCTGGGGCAGCAGGCGGGACCCATGGGCACCACCTGCGTGCTGGTCATCTGCGCCTGCCTGCTGTACCTCCTCTTCCGCCGCACGGCGAAGGCGCAGCAGTCGCTGCTCCTGCTGCTGACGGCGGCGGCGCTGAATTTTTTGTTCCCCCGGGTTTCGGCGGACGGCCTTACCTCCGCCTTCTACGAGGTGCTGGCAACCCCGGTGCTGTTCTGCGCCGCCTTTCTCTTCACCGACCCTGTCACCTCCCCCAGCCGCAGCATGGGCAAGGCGCTGTACGGCGTCATCGGCGGGGTGGTGCTGGTGCTCTTTAGCCGGCTGGGCGGGTACGAGCAGACCATGGTCTTCGCCATCCTGCTGATGAACGCCCTTTCCCCCGCCCTGGACCAGCTGGCCGAATGGCAGATCACCCAAAAAAGGAGGATGCGTTATGGAAGAAAGGTCGCCATCGACCTCTCCGGAGAGGCCGACTTCGACACCGACGACGGAGCCCCGGCGGCAGAAGCGGCCCCGGGCGGCACAGCCGTCTAAGGCAAAGGACGCCTCCCAAAGCCCCTCCCGCATCCTGGGGGAGCGGGGGCGGCTGATTATCAACCTTACCTTTGCCGCCCCCTTTTTGGTGGTGGCGGCAACCAACCTGAAAAACGGGGTGGCCCTTTCGCTGGCCATGGCCATTGTGCTGGTGCCCACCGTCATCCTCAGCCTGCTGCTGCGGCAGAAGCTCCGGTTCCCCTACTGGCTGGGTACCCCGGTCTGGACCATGGCGGCAATGTTCCTGGCCTCCCTGTCCTACTATGTCATCCGCTTTATCTCGGTGGAGATCACCGATTCCCTGGGCATCTACCTGTACCTGCTGGCCTCGGCGGCGGTGGTGTCCCCGGTCTTTACCGGCAAACGGATCTCCACCCTGCCGGCAGCGGGGGCCTGGGCGCTGCGGTACACCGGGGGCTTTGCCCTGGCGGCGCTGATCATCTCGGCCATCCGGGAGGTGCTGGCCTACGGCACCCTGTGGGGGCTTGCCCTGCCGGAGCCGCTGCGGATCAGCGGGGCCCAGATGCCCTTCTTCGGGTTTATCATGTTCGGCGTTTTTTCCGCCGGCTACCAGTGGGTGCGGCGGCTGGCGGCGGAGCTGCGGAGCTTTGGGGCCGGCCTGCGGCTGGATGAGGAGGGAGGTGAGGAGCTGCTGTGATTTGGGAAACGATACGGGAGCTGCTCCTTGCCGGCCTTGCCGCCGCGGTAAGCGAGAACCTGGTCTTTGTCCGGGCCCTGGGGCTGGGGGAGCTGGAGTACGAGGAATACACCCCGCCCCGGGCCTTCCGGGACGCCTGGATCGTCACCCTGATGTCGGTGCTGGCGGCGGTAAGCGGCTGGGGGGGGCGGGTGCTCATCATCCGCCGCTTTCCGGAGGCGCTCCCCCCCCACCTGCGTCCGCCGGTGTTTTTGGGCATCTTTACGGCCGCCTTTCTCCTGATTATGGGCATCATCCTGCTGGTGCGCAAAAAGCGGGGCAAGGAGACCAGCAAAAAGCGGTACAAGTTCCACACCGCCATCGCCTTTGGCTTTTTGCCCCTGGGGGTGCTGCTGGTCAACGGCTTTGGCACCGGCGGCTTGGCGGAGGCGGTGGCCGGGGCGCTGGGTGCCGGCGCGGGGTACCTGCTGGCGGCGATCCTCTGCTGGACCATCCGGGAGCGGCTGGACCTCTGCGACATCCCCCGGTCCTTCCGTGGGGCCCCCATCCTCTTCATCTACATAGGGCTGCTCTCCCTGGCCCTCTTTGGGCTGGTGGGGCATCAGCTGGCCCTGTGATCCTGCCCGATTTGGAGGGAAACGATGAAGGATTTTAAGATTAAGCGGTACGACTACGGCAGACAGCAGCAGCGCAAGCAGGCGGCGCGGGCCACGGTGGCCACCATCGTCCTGACGGTGGCGGCGCTGGCGGCGGGGTGGATGATCTACCCGCCGGTCTACGACTTTGTTACAAACTACGACCCCCAAAGCCTCCTCCAGGGGGAGGAGCCCCCCGCCCCGGCACCGGCGCCCTTGGTGTCCTCCTCCGGCTCCCAGCCCCCCCAGGAGGAGCAGAAGCCGGAGGAGGAGGTCTTTCCCCAGCGGGCGGCTTACCTCCCCCCGGAGACGGTGGCCGACGCCGCCCGGCTGGAGGCCGCCCTCCTCTCCCTGCGGGAAAAGGGGATGGACGGGGTGATCCTTGACCTGAAGGACCGGGACGGGATGGTGCGGTACCAGAGCAGCCTGGAGCTGGTGGCCAGCAACCGGGCCCAAAGCGAGGAGGCCTGGAGCCTTTCCCAAACGGCGGGGGCCATCCGCCGGGCGGGGCTGATCCCGGTGGGGCGGATCTACGCCTTCCGGGACCACACCTCCACCGCCTATATGTACGAATCGGCGGTAAAGTATATGGACAGCCCGGTAAACTGGATCGACGACTCCAAGGCCAACGGGGGCAAGCCCTGGCTGAATCCCAACGACCAGCGGGCCCAGGACTACATCGTGGCCCTGGTGGAGGAGGCGGCGGAAAACGGGGTAAGCGCCATCCTGCTGGACGGGGTGCAGTTCCCGGAGGGGGTGTCGCTGGAGCTTGCCACCTACGGCAACACCGGCGCCCTGGACCGGTCCGCCGTGCTGGCGGGCTTTTTGACCCGGGCCCGGGGGGCGGCGGAGGCCCGTGGGGGCAAGCTGGCCACCACCGTCAACCTCCTTTCGGCGGCGGGGTTAAGCAGCGTGCGGTACGGGGAGGATGTGGGGCAGGTGATTGAGGCCGCGGGCAGGGCGGTGGTGGAGGTGATGCCGGAGCAGTTCGGCAACGGCGTCACCAGCGAGGCGCTGACCCTTTCCGCCCCGGCCCAGGACCCCTACAACACGGTATCGGAGGGGCTGAAGGCGTCGGCAGAGGTGCTCTTTGGCGGCGAGGAAGGGGAGGAGGCGGCCGGCCGGGCAGAGCTGACAGCGGTGGTGCAGGCCTACACCTCCACCCTGCTCAGCGAGGCGGCAAACAAGACCTACGGCCCCCAGGAGGTGGCGGAGCAGGTGCGGGCGGCGGAGCAGGCCGGGATCCACAGCATCTGGTACCTGGACCCCCTGGGCGCCTACAGCAGCGTGGGTTAGCGCCCGCGCCATCGCAGGACCTGCTTCCAACAGGCAGGTCCTGTTTTTGCTGGGCCGTGTTCCGTTACCCTTTCCCTTTACGGCCAAAAAGCTGCCATTTTCCCCGGCAAATTGCCAGCTTATGAAAAAATTCCCCAGGATGGAGGATTTTACGCTCTTTTGCCGTATATATCTATAAAGACGTTTTTTGCCCACGGCCAACAGAAGGGAGGCACCGCCATGGAAGTCCAGGACAGCGTCCGCCGGATGTCCCAGCAGTTAGAGGAGCTCACCCTTTCCCCCTATGCCGCCCGCTCCGCCAACGCCTCCGGCCGGGACCGCCCGGAGGAGGAGTGCCCCATCCGCACCCCCTACCAGCGGGACCGGGACCGGATCATCCACTGCAACGCCTTCCGCCGGCTGATGCACAAAACCCAGGTTTTCCTCTTCCCCCAGGGGGACCACTACCGCACCCGCCTTACCCACACCCTGGAGGTAAACCAGATCGCCCGCACCATGGGCCGGGCCCTGCGGCTCAACGAGGACCTGATCGAGGCCATCGCCATGGGCCACGACCTGGGCCACACCCCCTTTGGCCACGCCGGGGAGTACGCCCTGCGGGAGATCTCCCCCATCTGGTTCGTCCACAGCCAGCAGAGCGTGCGGGTGGTGGAAAAGCTGGAGCGGGACGGCCGGGGGCTGAACCTGACAGGGGAGGTCCGCAACGGCATCCTCTGCCACTCGGACAAGGCCCCCTGGGCCGATACCCTGGAGGGGCAGGTGGTGCGCTTCGCCGATAAAATCGCCTACATCAACCACGATATCGAGGACGCCGTCCGGGGGGGCATCTTAGGGGTGGAGGAGCTGCCCTGGGAGGTAAAGGTGGGGCTGGGCCGAACCAAAAGCCAGCGGATCTCCGCCATGGTGGGCGGGGTGATCCGGGCCAGCGGGGAGCGGGTGGAGATGGAGGAGGAGACCTTCCGCCTCTACAAGACCCTACAGGACTTCCTCTTTGAGGCCGTCTACAAAAACCCGGTGGCCAAGGGGGAGGAGGGCAAGGCCAAGGACATCGTCAAAAAGCTGTACGCCTATTTTGTGGAGCACCCCGACCGGCTCCCCCCGGAGTACGCCGCCATCCGGGAGGAGGAGGGCATCGACCGTGCGGTGGTGGACTACATCGCCGGCATGAGCGACCGCTACTGCATCGCCACCTACCAAGACATCTTCCTCCCCCGCCCCTGGAGCCGGTGAGGGCCGGGCAGGCCCGGCAGCCAATCCCTACCCGGGGCCGGGCAGGCCCGGCAACCAATCCCTACCCGGGCGCTTCGCGCCCTTACCTTTGTGGGGGGCGGCAGTGGGTGCCTGGAGTCCTGCGCTTGTGTAGTTGGGAATCGAAGGGCCGGAGGCTCTGTACCGAGAGCACCGGGACTAAGAAAGGACGAACAAATGAAAAAGCTTGCTTTATTCCTGTCGATGATGATGGCGGTGTCTTTTACCGCTTGCCAGAGCCAGCCAGCGACCAAATCCTGGTCCTCCGCTTCCCCGGCGCCGGAGAGCGCCCCCCAGTCCACCTCAATCCAGGCACCGGAGAAATCCTCCCAGCCGGAAGACAAGGAGGCCCCCGCCCTGCTGTACTATGACGAGGGGGTGAAGGTGACAACGCTGATGAGCTGGGAGCCGGGCCAACAGGAGGTGGAGATTCCCTTCCCCGCCTATGACGGCCTGCTGGCGGTGGAGGTCCGGGAGGGGGACGACGCCTTTCTGGCGGGCTATGACCTGGAAACCGGGGAGAAGGGATACCTGGGGGTTATGCCAGTGGACACATCCAAGGCAAGCTACGAGTACCGCCGGGTGCTGGACGCCCCCGGGTGGGAGGTAAAAATCTTCGACGGCAGCTCCTACCGCCACGATTCCTGGACCCACCCCATCGGGAGCTACACCCTCCCCGAGGCTCTACAGGAGGGGCGGCGGCAGTACAACGGCTGCTACAACTGGGACGCCCAGCCGGAAAAGGACCTGCTGGCTTGGAGCGACGGCGACACCGTCTATCTGGCCGGGGCCGACGGCCAGAACCCCCGCCCGGTGCTCTCCTTGGCGGACAACATGGACCAGCCGGTGGTGGCGGCGCTTTTTACCAGGGTAAAGGGAGCCCCAAAGGACGCCCAGCCTGTCTTTATGGGGTTGCGGCTGATGAACGGCGGGCAGACCATTGCGGTGGACTTCGGCTCACCCCACAGCCAGATTGGCCGTGACGGGCTGGCGCTGCTGAATATCACCACCGGGGAAGCCCTGTGGTACGACGCCTACAGTGTCAGTGCCGAGGTGCTGGAGTTTTTGGACGACACCACCCTTCTGGCGGGGGAAACCAAAATCGACGTCACCACCGGGGAAGCTCAGCGGACCTGGTACTGGACCCTCACCGACGAGGGCCCCCTTTACACCGGGAACTTTTCCCGCTATTTTGGCAACGTAGACCTTGCGGATGGCGGCAAGGGCATTATCGCCTGCACACTGGAGGACTGGAATACCGCCCAGCCCTTCCTCACCGCCAACGAGGGGTACAGCGCCCTCTACCCCTTCCTGCGCTCCGCCATTGATGACCGGCAGGTGGTTTGCAAGTATCAAAAGCCGGACGAGGAGGGCCTGCTGCTGGTGACGCTGCCGGAATCGTAATACAACAAGGATATCACGTCTGTAAATATACGGAAGGGAGTGCGTTAGATGCTGCCGGAAAGCTTCCTCAACGAGCTTAAGTACAAAACCGACATCGAGCAGGTCATCAGCCGGTATGTCCAGCTGCGGCGGCGCGGGCGCAACCTCACCGGCCTTTGCCCCTTCCACTCGGAGAAAACCCCCTCCTTTACCGTCTATCCGGATACCCAGTCCTTCTACTGCTTCGGCTGCGGGGCCGGGGGGGACGCCATCACCTTTGTAAAGAAGGCCGAAAACCTGGACTATATGGAGGCGGTGCGGGCCCTGGCGGAGCGGGCCGGTCTGACGGTGCCGGAGGGGAGCGTGGACGATTCCGGCCGCCGCCTCAAGGCCCGGGTGCTGGAGCTGAACCGGGCCGCCGCCAGGCACTTCCACCAAAACCTGATGTCCGACCGGGGCCGGGAGGCCAGAGGGTACTTGGTGGACCGGGGGCTCACCAAGGCCACGGTGGTAAAATTCGGCATCGGCTACGCCCCGGAGAGCTGGGACGACCTGCGGGGCCACCTGCGGGGCCAGGGCTTTACCGACCAGGAGATGATCACCGCCGCCCTGGCCAACCCCGGCAAAAACGGGGGCTGCTACGACACCTTCCGCAACCGGATCATCTTCCCCATTATCGACCTGCGGGGCGGCGTCATCGCCTTTGGGGGCCGCAACCTGGGGGAGCAGGGGCCAAAGTACCTCAACAGCGGGGATACGCCGGTCTTTAAGAAGAGCCGCAGCCTTTTTGCCATGAACTTTGCCAAGGGCACCAAGCGCCCGGAGCTGATCCTCTGCGAGGGGTACATGGACGTGGTAAGCGTCCACCAGGGGGGCTTTGATAACGCCGTGGCCACCCTGGGCACCGCCCTTACCCCGGAGCAGGCCCGGCTCATCGGCAATTACACCAAAACGGTGGTGCTTAGCTACGATTCCGACGGCCCTGGACAGGCCGCCACCCGTCGGGCCATCGCCATCTTCGAGGATACCGGCGTCAAGGTCCGGGTTCTCTCCATCCCCGACGCCAAGGACCCGGACGAGTTTCTCAAAAAATTTGGCCCCCAGCGGTTCGAGCTGCTGCTGGAGGGCTCCGCCGGTGCGGTGGATTTTGAGATTGCCAAGCTGAAAAAGAGCTACGACCCCGATACCCCGGAGGGAAAGGTGGGGTTTCTCCAGGAGTTTGTCCGGCTGATGGCCGGTGTCCCCAGCCCCATCCAACGGGAGGTCTACCTCAGCAAAATCTGCCGGGAGCTGGAGGTGGACAAGCAGGCGGTGGCGATGCAGCTGGAGGCGGCGCTGCGCAAAAAAAAGAAGGGGACCGAAAAACGGGAGGCCCGGGAGCTGCGCCCCTTTACCGCCCGGCAGGCATCGGCCAAAACCGATTTGGAAAAGCAGAAGTATCCCAAATTCGTGCTGGCGGAGGAGCGGATCATCGCCTACCTTGTCCGCAGCCCGGACGGCTGGGGCTGGGTGAGCCGGGAGCTGACGGCGGAGGAGTTTATCTCCCCCCGGGACCGGGCCATCTACCAGGCGGTGGCGGAGCGGCTGGCGGAGGAGCTGCCCGCCGATATGATGAGCCTTTCCTCCCGGCTGGGGGAGGAGGAGATGGCCCGTATCTCCGAGATATTGGCATCTCCGGGCAGCGAGAATATTTCCGCCCAGGAAGCGGAAGATTACATCAGAACGCTGAAAAGCTTTTATACACAGAAAACCAGCGAGGAAGTAGGCAATCTGGAGGCGGAGGACTGGAAGAAATACATAGCCTCCATTGCCGCAAAGAAAAAATAGGGGGACGTTAATTTGCCACAGGACAGGAAAGCAGTGATCCGGGAGCTTATCGAGACAGGGAAGGCCAAAGGCCGGCTGACCACCAAGGAGATCAACGACGCGCTGGAGGAGCTGGACTTTGACGTGGAGCAGGTGGACCGGCTCTACGATACCTTTGAGAGCAACAACATCGAAATCGTGGAGGACTACGCCGCCGAGGTGACAGCCACCGCCGAAAAGGACAGCGACCTGGAAAACCTCCTTTACGCCGAGGGAATCAGCATCGACGACCCGGTAAAGGTGTACCTTAAGGAGATCGGCCGGGTGCCCCTCCTTTCCGCCGACGAGGAGATCGACCTTGCGGTGCGGATGTCCGAGGGGGACGAGGTGGCCCGCAAGCGCCTTTCGGAGGCCAACCTGCGGCTGGTGGTATCCATCGCCAAGCGGTATGTGGGCCGTGGGATGCAGTTTTTGGACCTGATCCAGGAGGGGAACCTGGGCCTGATCAAGGCGGTAGAAAAGTTTGACCACACCAAGGGCTTCAAGTTTTCCACCTACGCCACCTGGTGGATCCGCCAGGCCATCACCCGGGCCATCGCCGACCAGGCCCGGACCATCCGTATCCCGGTGCATATGGTGGAGACCATCAACAAGGTGAAGAAGGTCAACTCCCAGCTGTTGCACCAGAACGGCCACGAGCCCACCTGCGAGCAGATCGCCGCCGAGCTGGAGATGCCGGTGGAGAAGGTGCGGGAGATTATGCGGGTGGCCCAGGAGCCGGTGTCGCTGGAAACCCCCATCGGCGAGGAGGAGGACAGCCACCTGGGGGACTTTATCCCGGATAACGACGCCCCGGCCCCTACCGACGTGGCCAGCCACACCCTGCTGAAGGAGCAGCTCTCCGAGGTGCTGGGCACCCTCACCCCCCGGGAGGAGAAGGTGCTGAAGCTCCGGTTTGGCCTGGAGGACGGCCGCAGCCGCACCCTGGAGGAGGTGGGCAAGGAGTTTAACGTCACCCGGGAGCGGATCCGGCAGATTGAGGCCAAGGCCCTACGGAAGCTCCGCCACCCCAGCCGCAGCAAGCGCCTAAAGGACTTTTTGGAGTAAGGGGCCGGCACAGTCAGTCCAGGCCTTTTGGCGCCCTGCCTGCATCACCCGGTCGCAAACACGGCGCTAAGCGCAGCTTCGGGTTCTCTCGGTACGCCAGCCCGGAGATTTCCGACAGCTTCTAAGGAGGGATTTGGATGACCTACCGGGAGGAGGCGGGGGACCTGTTTGCGGTCCCGGAGGACTACTGTTTGGCCCACTGCATCAGCGCGGACTTTGCCATGGGCAAGGGGATCGTTCTGGAGTTTAACAGGCGGTTCGATATGAAGCGGCTGCTGCGGCAGCGGTACCCCACTTACCTTGCCGATTACCGGCAGAACGCCACCGGCGGCGACTGCCTGCGGGAGGGCCGGGTGCTGAACCTTATCACCAAGGAGCGGTACTTCCAAAAGCCCACCCTTGCCACCATGGAGGCGGCGCTGCGGCGGATGCGGGAGCTCTGCCTGGAGGAGGGGATCGCCAAGGTGGCCATGCCCACCATCGGCGCGGGGCTGGACCGGCTGGCCTGGGGGGAGGTATCCGCCTTGGTGCAGAAGGTCTTTGAGGACACCGGCATCGAAATCCTGGTCTGCCGGGTGAAATAACTGTACAAAAAGGGCGGAGGCTCTTCCCCTTGGGGAGGCCTCCGCCCTTTCCTTTTTGTGCTACGACGGCTGGTAATCCAGGAACAGGAGGTTCATGTCCACCTCCTTGGCAATGCCGGAAACCCTGCCGCTGGCGCTGTACTGCCAGATCTGGAAGTTATAGGGGAAGAAGGGCACCCGGTAGTACATGGCCATCCACAGGTCGTAATCCTCCAACTGGGCCACCATCCCCTCGTGCTCCGCCAGGAACTTGGCGTAGGAATAGTACATCGACTGGTAGCCGGCGTTTTCCACCGTGTCACAGAAAGCCTGTACCATCCGCACCGCTGTTTGGGTGGTCATCCCCAGGGTGCGGTACTGGCTGTTTTGGGCGCCCTCCAGGTCAAAGACCACCGGCAGGTCCAGGCTGTAGCCGGAAAGCTCGTCGATGCAGAACTGGGCCTCTTCGATGGCCTCGCTGCGGGAAACGGCCTGGGAGTAGAAGTACACCCCCACCTTAATGCCGGCCGCCTTGGCCCCCTGGATGTTCTGGTGGAAGTTGCTGTCCACCTTGATGGCGCCGTTGGTATACCCCCGGTAGCCCAGCCGGATAAAGGCAAAATCCACGCCGTCCGCCTTTACCGAGTACCAGTCGATATTTCCCTGGAAAACCGAGACATCGATACCCTTTAGGGCCCGGGAGCGGCCGTTGACCACGTAGTCCTTTTCGTAGCTGTAGTGCTCCAGGTTGTCCCAGTTGTAGCTATGGTGGGTGGCGTTTTTTTCCACCGGCAGGTACTGGAACTTATTGCCCTGCTTAAAGACGAAATAGTCATCGATAAAGCGCTGGACATACTGGCCGGGGAGCTTGTAGTCCAGGGCGTATTCCTCGAAGCGCTCCACGGTAATGGAATCCTTGCCGGAGATGGCGTCCAGGAAGTCCTCCGGAACGGTAGAATACTCCTTGGCCACCTTTTTCAGGTCAGATACCTGGATGACGCCGTCCTCCACAAAGGAGTTGAGCTTGCCGGAGGGGGTAGGGGCGGGGGGAGTGACCTCGCTGTGCAGCACATAGGCATCGCCGGTGAGGTCCTCCAGCTTGCCGGCGCCGGTGGCCAGGGGGCAGAGGAGCAGGGCGGCAGCGCAGAGGGCGGCAAGGCTGCGGCGGGGAAGGGGTCCGTGTTTGATCATAAAGGCCTCCTGTATGTAAAGGGTAGTATTTTGTCGATAAAGGTTATTCCATTATAACCGATGGACAGGAGAATGGCAAGAGCTGTCCACAATTGGGAGTGGCCATAGAGCGTTGATAAAGGAAGTCAACAAAAGCGAAAGGGATCTCACCATCTGGATGAAGAAGGCGATCGTTGTATTTTGCGATGCCAGGCGGCAACAAAGACCTCTGCTACGGAATAGAAAGTCTCCAGCTTTCGAGGAAAACACCTGCATCTTCGGGCAAGGGTAGGAATATGGTGGTACAGATCAGCGTTGACACCCTCAACAG
>JAAWGY010000035.1 GCA_022795575.1 Angelakisella sp.
CAGTGCCAGTATAATGGCACGGAACGCCTGATAGAACAGCCCGCCCAGGGCGGTCCCCAGCACCAGGGCGCAGCCGCCCACGGCCAGATTTTCCAGAAAAAACAGCCGGGCCACCTGCCGGTTCTCCATGCCGATGAGCAGATAGAGCCCCAGCTCCCTGCCCCGGCGCAGGAGCATAAACTTTGTGGCGTAGGCCACCAGCCAGCCAAAGACGCACACCACCACCACACTGGCCAGCACAATCATCAGGGGAAGCTCAGAAATACCCTTGGACAAGGTGATGATCTCCTGAGAGAATACCAGCCCGTTAAACGAATACAGCAGGGCGGCGGCCATGACCACCGTGGCGAAATAGACCAGGTAATCCTTGGCCTGACGGCGTGCGTTGCGCAGGGAAAGCTCAGATAACGTCACTGACATCACCCCCCAGCGCGGCAAGAACATCCAGGATTTCATGGTAGAACACCGGACGTCCCCGGTCCCCCCGGAGCAGCTCGTTAAACACCCGTCCGTCCTTGAGGAACAGCACGCGTTTGGCGTAGCTGGCGCTGTAGGCATCGTGCGTAACCATAAGAATGGTAGCGCCCATGTCCTGGTTCATGGCGGTCATGATTTCCAGCAGATTCTTGGACGCCCTGGAGTCCAGCGCCCCGGTGGGTTCGTCGGCCAGCAGCAGGGATTGCCCCGCAACCATTGCCCGGGCGCAGGCGGCCCGCTGCTTCTGGCCTCCGGAGACCTGATACGGAAATTTCGTCAGGATGTCGGAGATTCCCAGCTTTCCGGCCACCTCCCGCACCCGGTTCTGTACCGTTTTGGGGTCCTGGTGATTTAGGGAGAGGGCCAGGCCGATGTTTTCCTCGATGGTCAGGGTATCCAGCAGGTTAAAGTCCTGGAAGACAAAGCCCAGCCGCTCCCGGCGGAATTTGGCCAGTTCACCCTCCGGCAGGTCGGCTACGCTCACCCCGTCCAGGAGGATCCTCCCGGCGCTGATGGTATCAATGGTGGAGATGCAGTTAAGCAGGGTGGTTTTGCCGGAGCCGGAGGCCCCCATGATGGCCAGAAACTCCCCGGCCTCCACGTCAAGGCTCACCCGGTCCAGGGCCTTGGTGACGTTGTTTTTGCTCCCATAATATTTTTCGATATTCTGTACCTGTAACATGGCAATTTGCCTCCTTTGCTTGTGGCTCTATGGTACACCAAAAGCGAAGGCTGTTGTATCGAAGTTATATCGATTTACCTTACAGTTTTGTAAGGTTCTCCTTTGCGGGAAAGGTGAGTGTTACGGTGGTTTGCTTTCCTTCCTCCGAGGCAATCTCCAGCCCAAGCTCCAGGAAACCGGACAGCCTTCTGCACAGGTACAGGCCCATGCCAGTGGAACCGCCCCGGCTCCGTCCGTTGCTGCCGGTAAAGCCCCTGTCAAACACCCGGGATAGCTCGTGGGCAGGAATGCCGATGCCGTTGTCCGAAACGGCAAGCCGCACCTGCTTCCCCAGGGGATGGGCCGAAATCGTGATGACCGGGGCCTCCCCCCGATAGCGGGCAGCGTTTTGCAGCAGCTGGCCCAGGATGAACACAGCCCACTTTTCATCGGTATAGACTGTACAGTCCAGCCCCGCTGTCTCCACCTGGACGCGGCTTTGGATCAGCAGGGAGCGGTGGTTTTCGAGCGCCTGGGCAGCGATTTTTTCCAGCTTTACCTGCCGGAGCAGGCAATCCTGCTCCGGGCTCTCCGCCCGGGCGTAGAACAGCGCCCGCTCTACATGGGCTTCTACCTGGGCCAGCTCCGCGGCCAGCTTCCGGCGGGTCTCCCCGTCCAGGTCCCGGCAGATGAGCCGGGCGGCGGTGATGGGGGCTTTGATCTCATGCACCCACTGCTCCACATACTCCCGGTACTCCCGCCGGGATGCCTCCGCATCGGACACCGCCCCCGTCATGGCCTGGCCCGCCCGGCGGGTTAAATCCAACAGCCGCCGTTCGTAGAGAGCTTTGGGCGGCGGGACGCACTCGGCAAACAGGTATTTTCGGTCTAAACCATCCCATATTGCTTCCCATTCCCGGAGACAGGCACGCTGGCGAAGGAAATCCGCCACCTGTGCAGTCGCAAAAATAAGCAGCAGAACAAGCAGCAGGAGCATCAGCACACCCGGCTGTGTTCCTGTGACAAAAAGAAACAGCGCCGCCAGTCCAATGCAAATCAGTTGAAGGGCGATCCGTCCCAGCCGGTCCGACAAAAATTCCCGCAGCGTCATAGCTGATACCCCATTCCCCGGCGGGTCTTGATGGCGTCCGGACGGCCGATCTCCGCCAGCCTCCCCCGCAGCCTGGTCATGTTCACGCTGAGGGTGTTGTCGTCAATGTAGATCTGGTTGTCCCACAGGGTATCGATCAGATCGGCACGGGAGACAATCTGTCCGGCGCGGGTCATCAGACAGGCTAAAATTTGCAGTTCATTCCGGGTTAGCTCCGCGGACCTTCCGCCGGCTGACACCACCCCCTTTGTCAGGCTCAGGCACAGCCCGCCCGCTTCCAGAATATCAGACGGTTCCGGCTCGCCAAGGCTCCGGCGCAAAACCGCCTTGATCCGGGCCAGCAGGACGGGGACGCTGTAGGGCTTGGTGATGTAGTCGTCCCCGCCCAGGCTCAACGCCCGCACCTCGTCCACACCGGCATCCCGGCTGGTGACAAAGATCACCGGCACGGGGACCGCCTTCCGCAGCGCGGCGCACAGGGAAAAGCCGTCTTTCCCCGGGAGGCCGATGTCCAAAAGGATCAGGTCCGGGCGTTCCCGCGCCGTCTGGCCTGGTACGTCTGTAAACTCCGTTACCATCAAAGGCGTGTAGCCCTCATTTTTCAGGAGCAGCGCCAGCTCTTCCCGGATGGCCGGGTCATCCTCGATTATCATGATTTTTGGCATATTATCACTACCATCCTGTTGTTTTCCCTATACTAACATGAGGGGAGCGTATTTGTCCAGCCATCGCAGATTACAGGGTTTGCCAACGAGGTATGGCACTACCGCCATGTGGGGGTGGAGGCAGCTACCGAGATCTACACGCAAGGGCTTTGCCTGGAGGAATCCTTGGCGGCGCTGCCGGTGGCGGGGGCAGATTTGCCGCCAGGGCAAGAGGGGGGCGCTCTGGTGGGCCTGCCGCTGGCTTGGCGCAGGGCAGCTGGAGCGCTGAAGGACCGTGCGGCGGAGATTCCACCGCCGCACGGCGTTGGACTTTCATCAGGCCGATAAAACGGGGTTGCTAAGAGCGTTGAACGGATATATAGATCCGTTCTGTCCCGTTGCTCTGCACTCCCCAAAAATAAATGCGATTTGATACGAAGAGGTCATACCAGGGAAAAGGAGATTTTTTGTCCGGTGTAAAAGGGTTTGCTTGCTTTGGCGCGGTGGTTAAAACAGGAAAATGGAAATCTTCTTTTACTTGCAGCAGCAAAGCCGGTTTCTTGATCCCTGCTATTGAATTTGGTCTTTCTGACATTCCCATAATCCAAATCGGACGCCCGCCGATTACAAGCTCCCAATCTTTTTTTGTTTGCTTTTCCGGGACAGCCTGTAATGCTTGAAAAGCAACCTTTTCTTGATAAGCATCGACGATTTTGCCAAGCGGTGTATCGAATACAAGGACACGGAAGTTGCGCTCATAATCTCTCAAAAATTCCTCGGGGATATCCGCATTCGCTATCGGCTGGGGCAGCTCCGGAATACAGTATTTATCATGCCATGCCTCAATGCAATAAAATACAGCCATCGATTTCCCGGCCCAGGGATGGTCCTGGGGGAAAGCCACTTGAAACATAAATGTCAATTCTCTTCCACACAGTACACATTTTGGAATATCCATATTGGGCGGCAGCTTGGGTTTTCCGCCGATAAAGGATTCCCATTCCGTTGTTTGCACACAGCTTCCGGTTATTTCCAGCCTCCAAGACTTCATCGTCAGCGTATCCTCCACCAAATATCGGAATTGATTGGTTCGTCTATCAATCCAAATATAGCACACTCCCCCGCCGAAAACAAGAGAAGCCAGTGGCAGGGGAGATGGTTGTGCTCCGCCGTCTTCTGTGATACTATGTTTTTAACGCGGGGCCGTGAAAACGGCAGATTGAAACGGGAGAAGAAGGGTTGCGCTTATGATAGAGCTAAATGTATTCAAACAGCGGTTGGGGGAAAAGGAAGACGCTTTCCCGTTATTGACACTGGACGAGTTCTTCAACGGGAACCTGGAGGAGGACTCGATTGCGCCGAACCAATGGGGCTACGGGCGTCCGCCGCTTGCCGAGCTGTGGGGGGCACTGCGAAGGGTTGCGGGGATGCCGGAGGTGGCGTGGGTTGGTGTCGCGCTGCATTGCGACACCGCAATCACCAAGGAGGGGGGAACAGAGGTGCTGCACCTTGTGGGGGATACCATTGTGGTATGCACGGCAATGGCGGCCGATGAGCTGGAGGCTGCCGTGAATTGTGAGTGGCTGTGCTCCGACGGCGTCATCCCCTCCGAGGCAGAGCGATATTGCTTGCGGCTGCCGCCTGTTCCCCCGGGCTATCGCTGCCTGGAGATTGTGTGGGACTGAGGCGGGGAGAGACGGCATTGCGGGGGCGCTGCCATCCCCGCCCCAATTGACTTGCCCCCGCCGGAATGCTATACTCTAACCGGAACGCAACGCGATCCCCATGTCCGCGCAAAACCATCCGCCGGGAGGAAGCCATGCCTATGGAGCCCCTTACAAACCGTTCGGTGATCCGGGACCTGCTACAGCGCCACGGCTTTACCTTTTCCAAGGCCCTGGGCCAAAACTTTATCATCAACCCCTCCATCTGCCCCCGCATTGCGGAGCAGGGCGGCGCGGCGGCAGGGGTGGGGGTGATCGAGATCGGCGCCGGGATCGGCGTCCTTACCGCGGAGCTGGCCCGCCGGGCCCAGCGGGTGGTCTGTATCGAGATCGACAGCCGCCTGCTGCCCATCCTTTCGGAGACGCTGGCGGATTTTTCCAACGTCTCCATCGTCAACGAGGACGTGCTGAAGGTGGACCTCCCCGCCCTGATTGCCCGGGAGTTTGCCGGTATGGAGGTGGTGGTCTGCGCCAACCTCCCCTATTACATCACCTCCCCCATCCTGATGGCCCTGCTGGAGCAGCGGCTTCCCATCCGGTCGGTGACGGTGATGGTCCAGAAGGAGGCGGCCCAGCGCATCTGCGCCCCGCCGGGGACACGGGAATCGGGGGCCATCTCCGCCGCGGTGTGGTACTACAGCCAGCCCCGGCTGCTCTTTCCCGTCTCCCGGGGGAGCTTTCTCCCCGCCCCGGCGGTGGATTCCGCCGTCATCCGGCTGGACGTCCGCGCCGCCCCCCCGGTGGCGGTGGCGGATGAGGCCCTCTTCTTTAGAGTGGTCCGGGGGGCCTTTGGCCAGCGGCGCAAAACGATACTGAATACCCTGTCCGCCGCCCTGAAGCTGGACAAGGAGCAGACCCGGCGCATCATCGAGGGGGCGGGTGTTTCCCCTGGCGCCAGGGCCGAGGCGCTGACGCTGGAGGAGTTTGCGGCCATCGCCGGCCAGGCGGGGGAGCTTTTACCCCAATTGCCGCAAAATTTGGGCCCCGGCGATTGACAATCCCCCCGGGCCGCGTCATAATAAGAACTTGTATTCACAGCCGGATGATGCAGGCAGGACAAGGGATTTTCCCCGCCCTGCAAGGCAAAAAACCGCAGCAATACTTGGTGTATTGCAAGGTTTTTTCCATGCGCTAAGAGCCGCCTGCGGCGGTTGCGCCTGGACGCGCCTGCGGGCGCAGTAACGCGGCGGGACGGGAAAAGCCTTGTCCTGGCTGCGTCGGACGGCTGTGCATACAGGTTCTTGCCCCAATTGCCGCAAAATTTCTCCCCCGGCGATTGACAATCCCCCCAGGCTGCGCCATAATAAAGGGCAGAGCGTTGATACAGAAAGGCGGTTTTACAAAATGGTGACACACATTGTCATGTGGAAGCTGAAGGACGAGGCGGAGGGCGGCAGCAGGGACCAGAACGCCGCCCAGATGAAGGAGCGGCTGGAGGGGCTGGTGGGACGCATCCCCGGTTTGCTCTCGCTGCGGGTGGAGCGCAACGTCATGCCCGGCGGCTTTGACCTCTGCCTGGTGGGGGAGTACCAGGACCTGGAGGCGCTGAAGCTCTACCGGGACCACCCCCTCCACAAGGAGGTCCAGCAGTTTGTCCACAAGGTCATCACCGACCGGGCCTCCTGCGACTACGAGGCGTAAGAGCCTATCCAAAAACCAACTCCGTAAGATGCTGAACAGGCTCTAAAACACGGAGCCCGCTCCTGCCGGGGCGGGCTCCCGGCTTGTAACGACTGGAGGCGTGACATGAAGACGCTGAGACAGCTTTCCCTCCTCTTTGCCATCTACCTGGGGGCGGTGTGGATCTGCTCCCTGCTGCCCTTTTCCTTTCCCGCCAGCGTGCTGGGGATGGCGCTGCTGCTCCTGCTCCTCTTTACCGGGGTGGTAAAGCCCCGGCAGGTGGAGCTGGGGGCCGACCTGCTGCTGGAGAACATGATGTTCCTGTTCCTGCCGGCGGGGGTTTCCATTCTGGAGTACTACCCCCTGCTCCGGGGGAAGGTCCTTGCCCTGGTGCTCATCGCCCTGATCACCCTGGCCGTCACCCTTGCCGCCAGCGCCCTGACGGCGGGGGCTGTGGCGGCGCTGCTCCGGCGGAGAAGGGGGGGAGCGTGATGGACGCTGTCACCCAGTCCCCCCTCTTTGGCATCGCCCTTTCGGCGGCGGCCTTTTCGGCGGGGGTATGGATCAACCGGCGGGTAAAGCTTTCGGTGGCAAACCCCATCCTTATCGCCATCCCCCTGGTGATCCTCTGCCTGCTGCTCACCGGGACGCCCCTGGAGCACTACCAGCGGGGCGGGGAGGTGATCAATATGCTGCTGAGCCCCGCCACGGTGGCCCTGGCCCTTTCCATCTACCGCCAGCGGGAGATTTTGCGGGAAAACTTCCTGCCGGTGCTGCTGGGCTGTCTGGCGGGATGCTGCGCCTCGGTGGGCTCCACCCTGGCCCTCTGCCGTCTCTTTGGGCTGGACGATGCCCTGACGGCCTCCCTCCTCCCCAAATCGGTGACTACCCCCATTGCGGTGGAGCTGAGCCGCCAGGGGGGCGGGGTGGCGGCTGTCACCATTGTGGTGGTCCTCTTTACCGGCATTGCCGGGGCGGCGCTGGCCCCGGCGATGCTAAGGCTGCTGCGGATCACCGATCCTGTGGCGGCGGGGGTTGCCATCGGCACCGCCAGCCACGGCATCGGCACCGCCCGGGCCCTCCAGCTGGGCAAGGTCCAGGGGGCGATGAGCGGGGTGGCCATTGGGGTTTCCGGCATCATTACGGTGCTGCTGCTCACCTTTTGGTAACAGGGGGGAACATGGCCGCTTGCCGCCCGGCTCCGGCAGGGCGCCGGCCTTGCCCGCGCCTATTTTTCCTGGCATTTCTCCCAAGGATATGCTATAATAATCCCCAAAGCAGGCGGCTACCGCCAATATCTGCAAGGGAGAACTGCCATGAACAACGACTACATTATCCTTACCGATTCCTCCTGCGACCTGCCGGCCCAGCTGGCGGAGGAGCTGGAGCTCACCATCCTGCCCCTGACACTGACTTTGGACGGCAGGGAGTACGCCAACCACCTGGACGGACGGGAAATCGGCTTTGAGGCCTTTTACGACCGGATGCGGGAGGGGGGCAACGCCGTCACCTCCGCGGCCAACATCCAGGGCTACTTTGGCCTGATGGAGCCGCTGCTACAGCAGGGGAAGGACATCCTGCTGCTGGTCTTTTCCTCCGGCCTTAGCAGCACCTACCAGACCTCGCTGCTGGCGGCGGAGGAGCTGGGGGAAAAATACCCGGAGCGCAAGATCTACGCGGTGGACACCCTCTGCGCCTCTATGGGCCAGGGGCTGCTGGTGGCGCTGGCCGCCAGACAGCGGGCTGCCGGCAGGACCATTGAGGAGGTGCGGGACTGGGCTTTGGAGGCCCGGCAGCGCCTCTGCCACTGGTTTACCGTGGACGACCTGATGTTCCTGAAGCGGGGGGGACGGCTGAACGCCGCCACCGCCCTGGTGGGGACCGCCCTGGGCATTAAGCCGGTGCTACAGGTGAACCAGGAGGGGAAGCTGGTGAACGTGGGCAAGGCGCGGGGCCGTCAGGCCGCCATCGCCGCCCTGGCGGACCGGATGGCGGAAAACGCCGTCACCCCCCAGGAGACGGTCTTTATCAGCCACGGGGACTGCCTGGAGGACGCCAAAGCCCTGGAGAAGCTGGTCCGCCAGCGGTTTGCCCCCAAGGAGGTCGTCATCAGCTACGTGGGGCCGGTGATTGGCGCCCACACCGGGGCGGGGGTGCTGGCCCTCTTCTACCTGGGCGCCGACCGCAAGGCGTAATCCGCACCCAATGGGGCCGGTCCACGGGCTGTGTGCCCGGTAAGCTTGGGACAAGCCGAAAAACAAAAGCAGAACCTGTATCCATCGCCACCATGACGCAGACCGAGGGGAAACGCTCCGGTCTGTCTGCATCAAACGGCTGTGAATACAGGTTCCTTTTGTTTTGCATCATGCCCCGGGGCTTTACTCCTCCGGGGCGGCCTCTGCCTCCTGGGGCTCCGCCGGGGTATCCGTGGCTTCCACCGCCTGGATCTGCTGCCCCTGCTCCCAAAAGACCAAAAAGTCCTTCACCATCCGCTGGAGGGCGGGGCTCATCAGCTGGGGGAGGTAGATGACCCCATCCTCCCGGTCAAAGGGATACGGCTGGTCGATCAGTCCCATCAGGTAGTCCAGCGACACATTAAAATAACGGGCGATCCGTATTTTGATCTCATCGTTTGGTTCGCTGCGGCCCTTTTCGTAGGAGGATATGGTGTAGTGGGAAATGCTCAGCTGCTTCCCAAGATCCTTTTGCGAGATGTTCTCCCTGCGGCGCAGATATGCCAACCGCTCTCCAAGCATGGCGATAGCTCCTTTCCCAGGATAGCGAAGGTGGAAGGGAGAGGCCGTTCCCCGGCGGGACGCTGCTGGAGCGCCCGGGCAGATCCTCCAAAAGGTCCGGCAGCAGGCGGCGGAAACAGTACCGGTACAACAAGGCAAAGCCCGCCCGGCGCGGAAGTCGTTCCGCGCCCGACCGGCCCCCTCTACCGGGTTTTTTGTCCCCGGGAAAAATCCCCCGGGCCTATCTCCAGCATCATGCTGCTGATGCGGCTTTTTACAAGGATGTTCCAGCAGGCCGCCTCTCCCGCCCCCCGGCGGGAAAAGAGGCTCCGGGGGAGGCTTCCCCATTGAACACCTTTATTATAGTCTAAATTTGAAGCGAATACAAGAAAGGAGAGGTTTTTTCTGGCAGGCTACACAAATTTCGGAAGAAAGCCAAAAATCGTTTACGCCAGGACATAGGGGACGATGAGCAGACGGTTGGCGGAAAGGATCCAGCCCATATACAGGAAGCCGGCAAAGAGCATAAAGCCGATGGAGGCGTAGTACATGGCCCGCTTATCCCGCAGCTTGCCCCGGAGCTCCCCGTAACGCTGCTGGGCCACCTTTTTGTTGCCGCCGCTGGACTTGGCCGCGGCCCGCAGGGTGTTCAGCTCCGCCTGCTGCTCCGGGGAGATGGCAAGGCAGCGGTTCAGCTCCGGCAGCAGCAGCATGGATACCGGCAGCAGCACCAGGGCAAAGCGCTGGAAGACAAAGTGCTTTAGCGTCATGATAAAGAGGCAGGCGCAGTACATGGCCAGGTTGAGGAGGGGCAGGTTTTGGGGGTTGCGGGCCAGCAGCGGCTTTTGCAGCAGCAGCACCACAACAAAGAAGACCATGGGGATAAAGACGGTGGCCATATCCCGCCCCTGCATATAGTAGCTGCCCACCTGGTAGCCGGTGTAGATATACTGGGTGATGATGGAAAGGACGCTCTCCGAAAAGAGGAAGTAGAGGGCCAGGCACCCGCCGTAGAAGGCGTAGGCCTTCCAGTCGAGGGCCAGCTGGGCCAGGAAGAAGACCGGGATCCAGATCAGCATACTTTTGTGGAAGGTGGCGGTAAGAAGGACGATGAGGAGGTAGGGGACAAACTGCCGCCTTTGGAGGTAGGGGAGGGCGAACATAAAGATGGCGATGGCGATTTGGTGCCGGATGGTGCAGAGGGTGTAGCCGAAAAAGCCGAAGGAGATAAAGACGAACATACTCAGCCACACCGAGGAGGAATGGCGGTAGAGGAAAACGGCGTTGAGCCCCAGGCAGACGGCGGCGATGCCGGCGGAAAAGACGAACTGGGAGGAGCCGAAGAAGGAGATGACATAATTCAGCAGGCTGTAGCCGATCTCCAGCCGGTACATATTGGCCTCGCTGAAGAGGAAGGGGAGGCCCCCTTGGCAGACCTGCTGGAAGTAGCCCAGGTACATCTGGTAGTCCACCCCCACCGAAACGCCCCGGAGGACCGAGAGGGCGAACATCGCCGCCGAAAGGACGGCCAGCAGAATGATATCGTTGCGGCGGGAGGGGTGTAGCTCGCAGAGGAGGAAGCCCAGCAGGGCGGCAGCCGCCGCCAGAATAAGATAAGGTGCCATAGGACAGATCCCACGCCTTTCTGTATAGATTCTAATGGTTACTATTATAGGATAACTCCCCCCGGTATGCAAGGGATTTTTCCCCCGGCGCCGGGGCGGCGAGGCCACAACACGGCGGAAAAATTTGCCGCTCCCCCTGTCTGCCCCCTTGACAACCCCCTCCCCATGACCTATAATGAATAGGCTGTTTCATCCAAAGACAGCAGGTGCCCTGCCGGTTTGGCGGGACATAATGGTGCCAACCGCCTGCCGAGGAATGAGAGATCCCGCTGCCGTCCCCATGCCCATGGGGCGGAACACTGCTGAGGTCACGCTCTTTCCACGGTGCGTTGGAAAGAGCTTATTTGTTTTTTTGACTGTCTGATTTGGGAGGTGAAATCTGATATGGCTAACAAGAATATCATCGAGGCAAAGCAGGGGCAGGTAGATGCCCTGAAGGCCCGCATTGAGGGCTCGGTGGCCGGCGTGCTGGTGGACTACCGCGGCATTACCGTTGCCGAGGACACCAAGCTCCGCAAGGAGCTGCGGGAGGCCGGTGTCCATTACGCCGTCATCAAGAACAACATCATGCGCCGCGCCGCCCAGGATACCGGCTATGCCGCCCTGGCCGAGGCGATGACCGGCACCACCGCCTTCGCCCTTTCGGAGGAGGACCCCATTGCCGCCGCCAAGATCCTGCAAAAGTTTGCCGACGACTCCAAGGGCAAGTTTACCATCAAGGCTGGCTTTATGGAGAACGAGGTGCTGGACGCCGCCGGTGTTGAGCGGGTGGCCAAGCTCCCCGGCAAGACCGAGCTGCTCACCATGCTGTGCATGGCCCTCAACGGCAACATCCGCGGCCTGGCCGTGGCCCTGAACGCCGTGGTGGAAAAGCAGGCCGAGGGCGCTGTTACCAGCGGGGCTGCCCCCGAGGCCCCCGCTGCCGAGTAATTCAACCATTCATCACTTGATTATAGGAGGTAATTGTTATGGCTTCTGAGAAGATCACCAAAATCGTAGAAGAAGTAAAGACCCTGTCGGTCATGGAGCTTTCCGAGCTGGTAAAGGCCATCGAGGAGGAGTTTGGCGTTTCTGCCGCCGCCCCCGTGATGGTGGCTGGCCCCGCCACTGCCGCTCCCGCTGCCGATGCCAAGACCGAGTTTGACGTTGTGCTGGTGGATGCCGGCGCTTCCAAGATGCCCGTCATCAAGCTGGTCAAGGAGATCACCGGCCTGGGCCTGAAGGAGGCCAAGGAGCTGGTGGACAACGCCCCCAAGACTGTCAAAGAGGCTGTCGCCACTGCCGACGCCGAGGAGCTGAAGAAGAAGCTGGAGGAAGCCGGCGCCAAGGTGGAGCTGAAATAAGCTGCTCTTCTGTCTGCTCTGAAAAAACAAACAAGCTCGCCCCGGCCGGGGATTTTCTGGCCGGCGCACCAAAAAGGAAGGCCCCCTTGGGGGCTTTCCTTTTTTGCCGCCGCCGGGCTTCTTCCCCCGCCCGGGGCAGAGAACGCCCCGTCCCCCACGGCTCTGCGGGGGGCGGGGCATCGTGCTTTGGCAAAGCTGATGACGGATCAGATACGGCCGGTGGTGAGGACCATGTAGCCCATCTGCCGGGTGCCGAAGGTGATCCGGCCGTCCTTGGCGGTGGGGGAGGCCAGGAGGGTGTACTTGCCGGTTTCCGGGTTGTAGAGGTAGACGTTGACCTTACCCTCCAGCCGGGTTTTGAGGCTGACGGTGACGGTGGCGGGCATGGTCATCCAGCCGCCTGCCTTTACCGCCTCGCTCTTGGCGTTCTCCCCCTGGACGGCGGAGAGCATCTCGGCGGCGTAGCGGGGGTTGCTTTCAAAGTCCAGGGGGTAGTAGACACGGCCGGCCTCGTTGACTTTGCCGAAGCCCCCGGGGAGCAGCACCGTCATGGCGCCGTTGTTGACGTTGGCCAGCAGCCCCACCTTGCCGGAGCCGATGAGGTCGGCGGTGCCTACATAGAGGTTGGCGGAGCCGGTGGTGAGCTTAACCGGGATGGCGGGGACGGTGGCCCCGCCGGCGGTGGTGACATTTACAACCTCCTTGGGCAGGTCGCCGCCGGTGGCCAGGGCGTCGTTGGCGGCGGCGATGTCGGCCAGGGTGTCGCTGCTGTTGGCCTCGTTATCGCTGGCGTCGTCCTTATCGAAGGAGCCGGGGGTGAGGACGGGGGGGACACCCTCGGGGATGACGTCGACGGGGTAGCCGATACTGGTAGTGTGTTCACCAGATGCGTCGACAGTATCAATCAAAAGCATGACCGAACCAACCCGCAGGGGAGTGATGGACAGCTCCGTCTTCTTTCCCTCAAAGGTAAACCTGCCGGTTTCCACGATGCCGCTGTCTCCCTCTTCGGAAATTTCTACCGTAAAGGGAGAGGTTGCCACATTGGCTGCATCCAAAACTTCCAAGGTAAAGACATGGGTTTTGCCAAGGGGGATCCGATGGATGGAAACCCCCTCCGCAGTATCATGGATTTCATGGTTGATCTTAGAAGCTGTACCAATAGCCGCCGCACGCATCTTGACGGCAAATTTTCCGCCTGCCTTTGCCAAAAAATCTTGAAATACACACAGTATTCCTGCGCT
>JAAWGY010000036.1 GCA_022795575.1 Angelakisella sp.
GCCTACAACAGAACGGCAGGGCCTGTGCCAAAAACACAAGCCCTGCCGTTATTATAGTCGTCCTGGGGAGTTTCGCTCCTGCGGGAGCGACCAGGGCCTCCGCGGCCCTGGACCTGCGGCCCGGTAGCCCGGGCGGGCACAACCTGTGGGACAGGCCGCTTCGTTTCCCAATGGGCCCCGGCCCCTTGACAACCCCACCCCTGCCCCTTATAATAAAACTGTCCCAAATGATACAATTCTGGAGGCGGTTTGATGTCCCTTTCCCCGGACCAGCTGGCCCTTCTCTCCCAGTGCTTTCTCCTCCGGGAGGTTCCCCCGGAGCAGCTCCCTGCCCTTACCGACGACCTGACCGCCGAGCGCTGCGCCGCCGGCGAGCTTATCTATACCCGAACACGCTTCCGCCAGGCAGTGGGAGTGGTGCTGGAGGGCCGGCTCTCGGTGCTGAAGGGGGAGGAGCTGCTGCTGAAAACCATCGGCCCGGGCCAGTGCTTTGGGGCAGCGGCGCTCTTCTGCCCGGCGGAGGACTACGTCACCACAGTACAGGCAGAGACCGCAGCCCTGCTGGTCTTCCTCCCCCACCAGTGGCTGGTCCGCCTCTTTGAGACCTACCCCCAAGCTTCGGTGGCCTATATCGCCTTCCTCTCCCAACGAATCCGCTTCCTTAACCGCAAGATCGATAGCTTTACAGCCCCCAGCGCCCAGGAGGCGCTATGCCGGCACCTGCTGGCAATCCAGCAGGACGGCGTGGCCAGAATCTCGGGGGGATACAGCCAGCTGGCCCGGAGCCTCAACATGGGCAGAGCCTCCCTTTACCGGGCGCTGGACGCGTTGGAGGCGGAGGGACGCATCCGCCGGGACGGCAAGGCGATCCGCTTGCTGCCCTATCCGGAGCAAATGCCAACCAGCCCCGAGGGGGCAGAAAAAACTGAACGATAGAAGGAGTCCTGCACCGATGAAACGATTTGCCGCGCTGCTGTTCGCCCTTGTTTTGGTCCTCTCGCTGGGGGCCTGTTCCGGAGAAAAGGCCCCCGCCGTGCCCTCTTCCCCGGCCGATCCCGCCGTTCCGGAGACGTCCTCCTCCCCGGTGGAGCCCGCCCCGGCGCCGGAGTCCGCATCCCCGGCAGCGCCGGAAGGAACAGGGAAAACTCTCCGGGTGGCGGCGCTGAAGGGGCCCACCGCTATGGGGATGGTAAAGCTGATGAAGGACGCCCGGGCGGGGGAAACAGCCAATGACTACCAATTTACCCTGGCCGGTTCCCCGGATGAGATTGTGGGCAGCATCATCAAGGGAGATTTTGACCTGGCGGCGGTGCCCACCAATCTTGCCGTCACCCTTTACAACAAGACAAACGGCAGGGTGGAGCTGCTGGCCCTAAACACCCTGGGGGTTTTGTATCTGGTAGAAACCGGGGAGACCATCCAATCGGTGGCGGATCTGGAGGGAAAGACCATCTACGCCACCGGCAAGGGCTCGACGCCGGAGTACGCGCTGAACTATATCCTTGCCCAAAACGGCTTGGAGGGCAAGGTGTCGGTGGAGTACAAATCGGAGCACGGGGAGCTTGCCGCGCTGCTGGCCCAGGGGCAGGCGGAGATTGCGCTGCTGCCGCAGCCCTTTGTCACCACTGCTTTAAGCCAGAACGATCAGCTCCGGGTGGCGCTGGACCTCACCGCCGAGTGGGACAAGGCGGCCCGGGGGCAAAGCCAGCTGACCATGGGCTGTGTGATTGCCCAGCGGTCCTTTGTGGAGGAAAACGCTGCCGCCATCGCTGCTTTTCTGGCGGAGTACGAAGCATCGGTAGCTTTTGTCACCGATGCCGGCCATCTGGATGAGGCGGCGGCGCTGGTGGTGGAGGAGGGGATCCTCCCCAAGGAGGCGGTAGCCAAGGCAGCGCTGCCCCAGTGTGGAATCACCTTTGTTGCGGGGGAGGAGATGAAGAAGACCGCCTCGGGCTTTCTCCAGGTGCTGTACGACGCCGACCCCTCCGCGGTAGGGGGAGCGCTGCCAGATGACGGGCTGTATTACTTAGGCTAAGCCCTTAGAGCCTATCCAAAAATCTCCCTGCACACCGCCTTGGCAGGTCTTTTTACGCCCTGCGGCGTTACTGCGCCCGCAGCCGCGTCCAGGCGCAACCGCCGTAGGCGGCTTTTAGGCCGTTGGAAAAATCCCTGCCAATTCGGCGCACCGGGAGATCCTGAATAGCCTCTTAGAGCCTATTCAAGATCTCCTTGTCCGCCGGGTTTTGGGGAAGGGACTCAGTCCTCCTGGACGGTGAAAACCTCCTCGATGGCAACTCCGAACACCTTGGCGATGTTCCAGGCCAAAATCAGGGAGGGGTTGTACCGCCCCTTCTCCAGGTTGCCGATGGTTTCCCGCCGGACTCCGACCAATTTTGCAAGCTCCTCCTGCTTTAAGCCGTCCCTGGCCCGGTATTCCCGGATGCGGTTCTTAATCATCCGCCGCCCCCCTTTGCTCCCGCAGCTCCAGGAAAAGGAGTGCGGCGGTAAAGGACAGGATGCCCAGGGCAAAGCTGAGGCCGAAGGAGGTACGGACCGCCGCGGTTCCTCCGTATAGGGATGCGCAGAAGAACATCAGCGGCACAAGGGAGAGGAGCTGGGTGAAAAAGGCGGCGGTTGCGGCCTTTTGAAGGTTCAGCCGGAAAAGCTCGTCCGGCTGTACAAAGAAGTACCGCAGATAGTAGGCAAACCCCAGGAATCCGTAGAGACCCTCGTTGTTGGTGGGCTGCGCCAGCAGGGCGATCAGGGAAAGCAGTGACAAGAGACCCAGGCAGTTGATTTTTCTTTTCATTTGATTGCACCTCCAAATATGTGGTATATTTCGCTCTCTATGTTATAAATATACCACTTGCTTGATGCTGTGTCAAGAGGTTTGCACAAAAAATTTGCCGGGGTGGGCCGGGTATCGGGAGGTTATGGTGTGGCTGGTTTGGTCCGTTTGCTCCGCTGGGTATGGGTGCCCTGTCTCTGGCTGCTGCTGTGGCAGGGGGCGGCTCTGGCGGTGGGGGAGGAGCTGCTGCTGCCCGCCCCAGCGGCGGTGCTCCGGGAGATGGCGGCACTGCCCTTTTCGGGGGTGTTCTGGCAGAGCTGCTGCCAATCCCTGGGGCGGATTCTGCTGGGGCTTTTGCTGGGGACGATGGCGGGGGGGCTGCTGGCGGTAGCTTCCGCCTGCTTTGCCCCGGCGCGGGCGTTTCTTGCCCCGGCTATGGCGGCAATCAAGGCCACTCCGGTGGCCTCCTTTGTCATCCTGGCGCTGGTTTGGGTGCGGGGGGAAGCTCTTTCGGTCTTTATCTCGCTGCTGATGGTGCTGCCTATGGTTTGGCAGAACGTAAGCCAGGGGATCGCCGGGGCGGACCGGCAGCTTTTGGAGCTGGCGGCGGTTTACCGCCTTCCGCTTTGGCGGCGGCTGCGCGGGATTTATCTGCCGGCGGTGGCGCCTCATCTGCTCTCCGCGCTGCGGGTGGGGGTGGGGTTTGCCTGGAAGGCGGGCATTGCCGGGGAGGTTATCGCCATTGCGCCCCGGTCCATCGGCTACGCGCTTTACACGGCCAAGACACAGCTGGAAATGCCGGCGCTGTTTGCCTGGACGGGGTACATCATCCTTCTTTCCCTGGGGCTGGAGAAGGGGATGATGGCGCTGGTGGGCCGGATGGGGCGGCGGAGGCGGGGGAAGGAGGGGGCATGATGGAGCTTTGCCACATCACCTTTGGCTACCCGGGGCGGGAGCTCTTCCGGGACTTTTCGCTGCGGGTGGAGCCGGGGGAGCGGGTGATTCTCACCGGGGCCAGCGGGCGGGGGAAGACGACGCTGCTGCGGCTGATGGCGGGGTTGGAGGTCCCCCGGGAGGGGGCGGTTCAGGGGATTCCGGCGGGGGGGATCTCGATGGTGTTTCAGGAGAACCGGCTGTTCCCGGGGCTGACGGTGCTGGAGAACCTGACCATGGCGGTGCCTGGGGCGGGGCGGGGGGAGCTGCTGGGGCTGCTGGAGGCAGTGGGGCTGGGGGGGGAGGCGGAACGGCTGCCCGGGGAGCTTAGCGGGGGGATGGCCCGGCGGGTGGCGATTGTACGGGCGGCGGCATTGGGGAGCAGCCTGGCGCTGTTGGATGAGCCTTTTGCCGGGTTGGATGGGGAGAACCGGCGGCGGGCGGCGCAGCTGCTGACGGAGCGGCTGGGGGGTGCCGCGCTGGTGGCGGCGGTGCACCACCGGGAGGAGGGGGAGCTGTTGGGAGCGGGGGGGAGGCTGCGGTGGGTAGAGCTGTAGAGGCGAGCCGCCCGGTTATCGCACAGGCTGGCACAACCTATGGGACAGGCTGCCGCGCTTCCCGGAGGGCAGCAGCCGCATTTTAGGCCCGCCAGCGGAAAGCCCCTCCCGCCCCCAGCCCATATTCCCCCCTTGACATCTCCCCCGTTTTGACTATAATTACAAATGCAAATCATTCGCATTACGCCCGGGGAGGATGTCTTTTGGAAGCTTTATCAGACCTGTTTCTTGACGCTCTTTTGGATTCCCTGCGGATGCTCCCCTTTCTTTTCGGCGCCTACCTGCTGATGGAATGGATGGAGCACCGCTCCGGCCAGGGGATGGAGGCCGCATTGGCCGGCGCACGGCGGCTGGGGCCGGTGACAGGGGCGCTGCTGGGATGTGTGCCGCAATGCGGCTTTTCTGTGGTTGCCGCCAACCTTTACGCCGGGGGGATTATCTCTGCGGGGACACTTGTGGCGGTGTTCCTTTCCACCTCGGACGAGGCCGTCCCGCTGCTGCTGGGTGCGCCGGAGGGGCTTGCCACCCTGCTCCCGCTGCTGGGGCTGAAGGTGGCGGCGGGCATCCTGGTGGGGACTGCGGTGGATTGGACCGCCGCCCTGCTGGCCCGGCGCCGTCCCCCGGTGGAGGAGGAGCTCCACCGCATCTGCCGCCGCTGCGGCTGCGAGGAGGAGGGCATCCTCTCCGCCGCTCTGCGGCACACCGGCAGCGTCTTTCTGTTTATCCTCCTGGTCAACCTGGCGCTGGGGTGGGGCGTCGCCATGCTGGGGGAGGACCGGCTGGCCGCTCTGCTGCTGGCGGACCACCCCCTCCAGCCCTTTGCCGCCGCGTTGGTGGGGCTTATCCCCAACTGCGCCGTCTCGGTGCTGCTCACCCGGCTTTACTTGGGGGGAGCGGTGAGCTTTGCCTCCCTGGCCGCCGGGCTGCTGCCGGCCTCCGGGGCGGGGCTGCTGGTGCTGCTGCGGATGAACCCCCGCCCCCGGGAAAATCTGGCGCTGCTGGCCGGGATCTGGGCAGCTGGCGCCGGGGTGGGGATGGCCTTGCAGGCCCTTGGCTGAGCTCCGGCATTGCGAGGCCAGCAAAACCACCGCCCCTTGGGCCCAGCTGCCCATACGGAGATCAAGCAGAAGGAGAGCCGCCGCCATGGATATGACACACTGCACCCTCTGCCCCCGGGAATGCGGGGCGGACCGCACCACCGGCAGGGGCCGCTGCGGGGCGGGAGCCCTCCCCAGGCTGGCCCGGGCCGCACTCCACCGGTGGGAGGAGCCCTGCATCAGCGGCAGCGACCCCGCCCGGGGCTCCGGGGCGGTGTTCTTTTCCGGTTGCCCCCTAAGGTGCTGCTTCTGCCAGAATGAGCAGATCAGCAGCGGCGGCTTTGGCAAGGAGATCCCCGTTTCCCGGCTGGCGGAGATCTTTTTAGAGCTCCAGGAGGCCGGGGCCTGGAACATCAACCTGGTCAGCGCCGCCCAGTACCTCCCCCAGGTCATCGAGGCGCTGGAGCAGACCCGGGGAAGGCTGGAGATCCCGGTGGTCTACAACTCCGGCGGGTACGAGAAGGCGGAGAGCCTCCGGCTGCTGGAGGGGCTGGTGGACATCTACCTGCCGGACCTGAAGTTTATGGATCCCGCCCTGGCGGAGGCCTGCGCCGGCGCCCCGGACTATTTTTTGGTGGCCTCCGCCGCCATCCTGGAGATGGCCCGGCAGACAGGCCCGCTGCGGCTGGGGGAGGACGGGATGCTGAAAAGGGGGCTGATTGTCCGGCACCTGGTATTGCCAGGCCAGAGGGAGGATTCCGCGGCGCTGCTGCGCTGGCTGGCCGGGGCCCTGCCGACAGAAAGCTTTTACCTCAGCCTGATGAGCCAGTACACCCCCCTTCGCCCCCAGCCGCTAAAGGCGCTGAACCGCCGGGTGGCCAGCCTGGAGTACGGCTATCTGCAACAGCTGGCGGAGGAGCTGGGGTTCCAGGGGTTCGGCCAGGAGCGAACCTCGGCCAAGGAGGAGTATACCCCGGCCTTTGACCTGACAGGGGTGGAGGGATAGGGGAGAAAGGGACAGGGCAGGCGGATTGCGCCTGCCCTGTCCCCTGTTTTTGGGTTGGTTTTCTTACTTTATACTATCGGTAAACCTCCGGAACCCCTCCCGGCCCTCCGGGGTGCACTTGTAAACCCCCGCGTGCTCCAGTACCTGGGCAAAAACGCTGCCCACCTCCTGCCGCAGGAGCTCCATGGCGTTGTCCCGGGTAAAGGTATACCGCTGCCGCAGCCCCTCCCCCCAGTCGGCGTGTACCGCCGCGGACTCGTTTGCCCGGAGGTCCCCGCCGGAGACCAGCGCCTCGGCCAGGGCCGCCAGCTCCTCCTTGAGCCGGGCCGGCAGCACCGCCAGCCCCATCACCTCGATGAGGCCGATGTTCTCCTTCTTGATGTGGTGCAGCTCCTGGTGGGGGTGGTAAACCCCCAGGGGGTGCTCCGGGGTGGTGATGTTGTTGCGAAGCACCAGGTCCAGCTCGTAGTCGCTCCCCCGCCGCCGGGCGATGGGGGTGATGGTGTTGTGGGGCTCCCCCTCTGTTTCGGCAAAGATAAACGCGGCCTCGTCGGTGTAGCCCCGCCACGCGGTGAGGACGCGGTCCGCCAGCTCCTCCAGCCGCCCCCGGTCCCCGCTGGTGAGGCGGATTACCGACATGGGCCACCGGACGATCCCCCCCCGGACCTCCGGGAAGCCGGGGAAGGAGAGGGGCTCCTCGATGGGGGCCCGCTCCATGGCAAAGGTGTACCGCCCCCCCTGGAAGTGGTCGTGGCTGAGGATGGAGCCCCCCACAATGGGCAGGTCGGCGTTGCTCCCCACAAAGTAGTGGGGGAACTGCTCCACAAAGTCCAGCAGCTTGCGGAAGGTGGAGCGGTCGATCTTCATGGGGATGTGGGCGCCGTTAAAGACGATGCAGTGCTCGTTGTAGTAGACGTAGGGGGAGTACTGGAGGAACCAGTCCTGCCCGTCGATGGTGACGGGGATCACCCGGTGGTTCTGCCGGGGGGGATGGTTCATCCGGCCGGCGTAGCCCTCATTTTCCCGGCAGAGGAGGCACTTGGGGTAGCCGCTTTGGGGGGCGGCTTTGGCGGCGGCGATGGCCCGGGGGTCCTTCTCCGGCTTGGAGAGGTTGATGGTGATGTCCAGCTCCCCGTAGCCGGTGGGGGCGGTCCACTTGACATCCCGGGCGATGCGGTCCCGGCGGATGTAGTTGGTGTCCTGGCTGAACCGGTAGTACCAGTCGGTGGCGCCGGCGGGGGATGCCGCCTGGCGGCGCCGGAATTCCCGGATGACCTCCGAGGGGCGGGGGGTCAGAAGGCCCATCAGCCCGGTATCGAAGAGATCCCGGGCGGTGACGCCCTCCCCACAGAGCCCCTGCTCCGCGGCGTGGTCACAAAGACGGTTCAGCAGCTCCGGCAGGGGGGCCGTCAGCGGCTCCTCCGGCGGGATGTATTCGCTGGCGCCCACCGCGCCCAGCAGGCGGTTGACGGCCCAGGTCCGGTCCTCCGGCCCGATGAGCCCCGCCCCCTGGGCGTAGTCGGTGAGGGCGGCGATGGTGCGGGAAAGCTCTGTGGTGTTCATGCTCCGGCCTCCTTATTTATCCAATCTGTACCCCGCCCGCCGGGCGGATGGTGACAACGTGGCAGCTGCCCTCCCCAAGGACAGCCTCCATCCCTTTGCGGAAAGCCTCCAGCCGGTCCAGGGGGACAAAGGCCTGGGCGGTGCCGCCAAAGCCGCCGCCGTGGACCCGGACAGCCCCCTCCCCCGCCAGCAGCTGCCGGGCCAGGGCGATGGTGAAAAGCAGCTCCTGCTTGGCCGTCTGGCCGGTGGGCACCACGTTCTGGAGGTAGAGGGCGGAGGAATCCCCCGATTCCCCCACCAGCCGGAGGAAGCGGTCAAAGTCCCCCTCCCGCAGGGCCCGGGCCTCCTCCGCGGCCCGGCGGTTTTCGGCGTAGACGTGGAGGGCCCGCAGGACGGCCCGGTCCCCGGCCTGGGCCCGGACCCGGGGCAGCGCCGCCATCAGCTCCTCCTCCGGGAGCTGGCGCAGCACCTCCTTGCCAAAGAGGCGGCAGACCGCCGCCAGCTCCTGGGTGATGGAGGCGTACTCGGCGGTGAGGTCGGCGTGGCCGGCGCCGGAATCGATGATGCAGAGGGCGTAGCCGGCGGCGGCAAGGTCCAGGGAGATCTCCTCCACCACCGGGCGGGCAGGATCGGCAAAGTCGATGGCCACCACACCGCCCACCGCCGAGGCGGTCTGATCCATCAGACCGCAGGGCTTGCCGAAGTAGACGTTTTCGGCGTACTGGCCGATTTGGGCCAGCTCCACCGGGGTACAGCTGCCGTCCCAGTACAGCTGGTTCAGCATGGCGCCCACCAGCACCTCAAAGGCGGCGGAGGAGCTGAGGCCGCTCCCCCCCGGCACGGTGGAGGTGAGGAAGGCGTCCAGCCCGCCGTCCCCCATGGGACAGCCCAGCTGGACCATCCGGGCGGCCACCCCCCGCACCAGGGCGGCGGAGGTGTTGGCCTCCTCCAGCCTGGGCCGGGCCTCCCGGAGGTCCACCGTCAGCAGGGGGTAGCCCTCCGACTGGATGCGGATGACGCCGCTGTGGTTGGGGGCGGCGGCGGCCAGGATGTCCAGGTCCACCCCGGCGGCCAGCACCCGGCCCCGCTGGTGGTCGGTGTGGTTCCCCCCAAGCTCGGTGCGGCCCGGGGCGCTGAAGAGGGCCTCCGCCCCGCCGCCAAAGCTTTGCCGAAAGCCCGCCAGCACCCCCTCGCAGCGGGCCCGGGCCCGGGTAACGTCCGGGTAAAGGCGGCGCAGCGCCTCGTCCAAGCCGCCCTGCTTTAGGCGGCGCTCCAGGTTGTTCTGTTCCATCATGGCTTCCCCCTGTCCTCCAAAAACCGCCAAGATGGCCGCAGCGCCCGCCTTGGCGGCAGATGCTCCCTCTGCCTCGATCCAAAAGGGTAATATAATCAGTATGACATATTTTCCGGAAAAATCAAGAGTGGAGCACAGCATTTTTCCGGCGGTTTTTTGCCGTATCCTCCCCCCAGAAGGGGCAGATGCCGGGCGGGCCTGGACATGGGGGCAAGGACTGGCGGTCCTCCAATTCTTGCCAAACATATCATAACTTTTTTGTCGAAAACAACGATTGCATTCCCGCCGCCGCCATGCTATACTAACATTGTCTTTTATCTTGTGAGAGCTTGAGTCAAGGTAAACAGACCCGTTCCCGGGTTCTGTTTTCCTTGGCTTTTTTGCGCCGCAGGAGCAAAAGAAATTCCGGCCCCGCCTTGCCGGCAACGCCGCCGGGGAGGCCGCCGAATGGAAAGAAAGGGAATCCAAGATGATGTATGATGTAGCGATCATCGGCTGCGGGATCATCGGCGCCGCCACTGCCTACGAGCTTTCCCGGTATGACCTGAAGGTGGTGGCCTTGGAGGCCGCCAACGACGTGGCGGACGGCACCACCAAGGCCAACAGCGCCATCCTCCACGCCGGGTACGACCCGGAGCCGGGGACCAAAATGGCCCGCCTCAATGTGGAGGGGGTCAGGATGGCCAAGGAGCTCTGCGAAAAGCTGGCGGTGGAGCGCAAGGAGATCGGTTCCTTTGTCCTGGCCTTTAACGAGGAGGAGATGAAGACGGTACATACCCTCTTTGACCGGGGCAACCAGAACGGCGTCCCCGGGATGAGGATCCTGACCGGCGAGGAGGTCCGGGCCATGGAGCCCGCCATCAGCGCCGAGGTGGTGGGCGCCCTTTACGCCCCCTCCGCCGCCATCGTCAGCCCCTGGGAGTTCTGCATCGCCTTGGCCGAAACCGCCGTGGTAAACGGCGCGGAGGTCCGCCTTTCCGCCAAGGTGGAGAGCATCGAGAAGGGGGAGGGCTCCTTCCTGCTCCACACCACCGCCGGGGATGTGGAGGCGAAATACGTGGTCAACGCCGCCGGTGTGGAGGCCGACAAGGTCCACGCCATGGTGGGGGGCCACACCTTCCGGACGCTGCCCAACCGGGGGGAGTACTTCCTGCTGGATAAGGCCCAGGGGGAGCTGGTGAACAAGGTGGTCTTCCAGTGCCCCAACCAGGACGGCAAGGGTGTGCTGGTGGCCCCCACCGTCCACGGCAACCTCATTGTGGGCCCCAACGCCGAGGGGGTGGACAAGGCGGATGACGTCAACAACACCGCCGCCGGCCTTGCCTTTGTCCGCAAGATGTCGGTAAAGTCGGTGCCTGCTGTCAACTTCCGGGATTCCATCCGCAACTTTGCCGGGGTGCGGGCCAACAGCGACCAGCCGGATTTCGTCATCGAGGAATCCCCCGCCGCCAAGGGGTTCATCAACCTGGGCGGCATCAAGTCCCCCGGCCTCTCCTCCGCCCCCGCCATCGGCGTGGAGGCAGTGGAGCTGCTGAAGGGCTGCGGGCTTACCCTCACCAAAAAGGAGCGCTTTGTGGATACCCGCAAGCGCACCGTCTTCCGCCACCTCTCCCCGGAGGAGAAGGCGGAGCTTGTCCGGGAGAACCCCCTCTACGGCCGGGTGATCTGCCGGTGCGAGACTGTCACCGAGGGGGAGATTGTGGAGGCCATCCACCGCCCCATCGTCCCCCGGTCCATCGACGCCATCAAGCGCCGCTGCAACGCCGGCATGGGCCGGTGCCAGGGGGGCTTCTGCGGGCCCCGTGTCCACGAGATCCTCTCCCGGGAGCTGAAGCTGCCCCTGGACCAGATCCTGATGGACGAGGAGGGCTCCTACATCCTCACCCAACCCACAAAGGAGGGCAAGTGACATGAAATACGACGTCATCATCATCGGCGGAGGCCCCGCCGGCCTTGCCGCCGCCTGCTCCGCCTACGAGAACGGAGCCAAGAAAATCGTCATCATCGAGCGGGACAAGGAGCTTGGCGGCATCCTGAACCAGTGCATCCACAACGGCTTTGGGCTGCACTACTTCAAAGAAGAGCTCACCGGCCCGGAGTACGCCGGGCGGTTTGTGGAGATGCTGAAGAAAACCGAGGTAGAGGTAAAGCTGGACACCATGGTGCTGGAGATCGGCCAGGACAAGGTGGTCCACTGCATCAACACCAAGGAGGGGTACCAGGCGCTGGAGGGCAAGGCCATTGTCCTCTCCATGGGCTGCCGGGAGCGGACCCGCGGCGCCATCGCCATCCCCGGGGACCGGCCTGCCGGCATCTTTACCGCCGGGGCGGCCCAGCGGTACGTCAACATGGAGGGCTGGATGTGCGGCAAGCGTGTGGTCATCCTGGGCTCCGGGGACATCGGCCTTATTATGGCCCGCCGGATGACGCTGGAGGGGGCCAAGGTGCTGGCCTGCGTGGAGCTCTGCCCCTACTCCAACGGCCTTAACCGCAACATCGTCCAGTGCCTCAACGACTACGACATACCCCTCTACCTCTCCCACACCATCACCGACATCCAGGGCAAGGAGCGGGTGGAAAAGGTGGTGGTGAGCAAGGTGGACGAGAACCGGGCCCCCATCCCCGGCAGCGAGATTGTTTTTGACTGCGACACGGTGCTCCTTTCGGTGGGGCTGATCCCGGAAAACGAGCTGACTCGTTCCGCCAAGATCGAGATGGACACCCGGACCAACGGGGCCATCGTTTACGAGAACATGGAGACCAGCATCCCTGGCATCTTTGGCTGCGGCAACGTGGTGCACGTCCACGACCTGGTGGACTTTGTTACCGCCGAGAGTATGCGGGCCGGGGCTGCCGCTGCCAAATACGCCGCCGGTCAGGAGGCCGGGGGAGCTGTGATGACGGTGAAGACCGGCAGCTGTGTCACCTACACCGTTCCTCAGAAGATCCGCCGGGAGAACGTGGAGAAGGCGGTGGAGGTTTTCTTCCGGGTGAACAACGTTTACCGGGACATGGTTATCCGGGTGATGGACGGGGAGAACGTGCTCTGTCAGTTTAAGCGGGAGCACATGGCCCCCGGCGAGATGGAGAAGATTGCTATCCCCAGGGTACTGTTAGACAAGGCCCAGGGGGATATTATCACCGTCACGGTAGAGAAGCAGTAAAGGAGGGTTTTCCATGACCAATCTGATTTGCATCGTCTGCCCCAAGGGGTGCCATTTGGCGGTGGACGAGGAGAAGGACTATGAGGTCAGCGGGTTTGGGTGTGCCCGGGGGGTGGATTACGGCAAGAAGGAGCTGACGAACCCCACCCGGGTTATCACCTCGACGGTAAAGATTGGCGGCGGGATTCACAAGCGCCTGCCGGTGAAGACTGACCGGGATATTCCCAAGGGGATGATCCATGATGCCATGGCGCTGCTGGACAGTGTGGAGCTTACGGCGCCGGTAAAGGTGGGGCAGGTTGTGGTTCCGGATATCTGCGGGACCGGCGCAGCCTGGGTGGCGTCTCGGGATATGTAAAAGCGGGGGGCCTGTCCCTCACGTTGTGCCCGCCCGGGCTACCGGGCCGCAGGTCCAGGGCCGCGGAGGCCCTGGTCGCTCCCGCAGGAGCGAAACTCCCCAGGCTGACTATGATAACGGCAGGGCTTGTGTTTTTGGCACAGGCCCTGCCGTTGTGTTGTAGGCCGTCAGGCCGCGGTTTTGTACAGCGGCGTTTTGGTGAGGATGGGGGCTATTGCGGGTTGGTAGTCGACTGGCGGGGAAGCGCAAACCGCGGCCGGGGTTAGGAGTAGCCGCTTTCTCCCCAAAACAGCCAGCCGCGCGCCGTAGGCGCTGGAGGCGGGCGCATTTTGGGACCACCGGCCTATAGCAACCATCAAAATTGTCGACACCCATCTGGACGGCAGCTTTCCCAGCTGCCTTTGTCCCAAAAACTTGAAAGCCATCAAGGCTTCC
>JAAWGY010000037.1 GCA_022795575.1 Angelakisella sp.
GGTCCCAAAATGCGCCCGCCTCCAGCGCCTGCGGCGCGCGGCGGGCTGTTTTGGGGAGAAAGCGGCTACTCCTAACCCCGGCCGCGGTTTGCGCTTCCCTGCCAGGCGGCTACATAACCGCAATAGCCCCCATCCCCACCTAAAAGCCGCCAATAAAAACCGCGGCCTGACGGCCTACAACAAAACGGCAGGGCCTGTGCCAAAAACACAAGCCCTGCCGTTGTAATAGTCGTCCTGGGGCATTTCGCCCGCTGCGGCGGGCGACCAGGGCGCTGCCCTGGACCCGCAAGCCTTTGAAAAGGCTTGACCGAAACTTTTAGCGCCCTTCGGGCATGGTACGGCCACCGTGCGCTGCTCCCCTACGCGCCACAAACACGCACCAGCCGCCGGTGTGCCGCCGCCATCAGCGCCAGCAGCCCCAAAAGGTACACCGGAAAAAGCGCAATCGTCAGCCGGGATGCAACCACCCCAAACAGCGTAGGCATCAAGCAGGTGCCCACATACGCGCTGGCCATCTGCACCCCAATAATCGCCTGGGACTTATCCGCCCCAAAGTGGAACGGCGTGGAGTGGATAACGCAGGGGTAGATCGGCGCGCACCCCAGCCCCACCAGCAGCAACCCCGCCAAAGCCGCCCGCTCCCCCATGGGCAGCAGCACCAGCGCCGCCCCTACCGCAATAATCCCCTGCCCCATCCGGATCATCTGGCAGTCGCTAAAGCGAATGGTCAAAAAACCGCTCGCCGCCCGCCCCGCCGTAATGCCGATGAAAAAGAGGCTGGCGTAAGCCGCCGCCCGTTCCGCCGGAATGCCCCGGTGCAGGGCAAGGTAGCTGCTGCTCCATAGGATGGCGGTGTTCTCCAGGGCGCAGTAGCAGAAGAAGGTGAGCATCACCGCCTTGGTGCCGGGGATGCGGAGGATCTCCGGAATGGTAAGGGGCCTCCCCCCTTCCTCCTCCGCCCCCGCAGCCTCCCCCCGCCCCCGCCAAAGGGGAAGGCTGGCAAACAGCATCACCGAAAGGGCAACCTGTAGCAGCGAGATGTACCGGTAGCCCATGGTCCAGCCGCCGCCCCCCGCCATGGCAAAGCCCAGGATGGAGGGCCCCACCGAGGCCCCCACCCCCCACATACAGTGCAGCCAGCTCATGTGGCGGCTGGCGTAGTGTACCGCCACATAGTTGTTCAGGGCGGCGTCCACGCTCCCCGCCCCCAAGCCGTAGGGAACCGCCCAAAGGCAGAGCTGCCAGAAGCTCCCGCTTACCGAAAAACCGAAGAGCGCGGCGGCAGTAAGGGCGACGCTGAAGGCCGTCACCCGCCCGGTGCCCAGCCGCCGGGTGAGCCGGTCGCTCTGTAGGCTGGAGAAGATGGTGCCCCCGGCGATGATCATCGAGATACCCCCCGCCCAGGAAACCGGCACCCCCAGCTCCGGGTAGATGGCGGGCCAGGCCGAGCCCAGCAGGGAATCCGGCAGGCCAAGGCTTACAAACGCCAGGTAGATAACCGCTAACAGCAGGGAAAACATTTTGCTCTCATTCCTCCCTTTCTGGTATGATTATACCAGCAGATCCGGCAAAAGGATAGCGAAATTCAGCGAAAAAAGACGGACAAGCTGTCGGATGATGGGAAAAGAGCATCAAACAAGGGGGATTTCCCCCAAAAGGAGAAATCCCCCCGATATCCGGCAGCCTATAAGCTTGTGGCAATATCAATTCCCACGCCCCGGTCACTGCCCCTCCCGGCTGCACATCAAAGCAACGGGCCGGAAGGACTGCATCGCCCCCCGGCCCATTGCCTACGGCTCCTCGTCCAGGAACCGGAAATCTGTAATGGTTGCCTCACCTTCTACAGAGGGTATTACGATTTTCTCCAACGCCATCGTTTCCTTGTCGAAGACCAGCTGGTAGGTGGTCAACAGGATGCTGCCGCTGGCGGTGACGGTATCCTCCTCTGCCTCCACCGTCAGCTTGCCGGATTTTTCCCCGGTGAGCACCTCCCGCACCAGCGTCATCAGCGACTGGGTGGGGATGGCGTAGGCCGAAAGGTCCACCTCCATCCCCCGGAAGCGCACCGTCAGCGCCTCCCCTGCCGCCGTTACCGAAAGGCCGTTTAGCGCCTCCGGGGCGGTAAAGTCCGCCTGTAGGTCCGCCTCCCCGGTTTTGGTCAACTGGAGGGTGGCGGTGGTGCCGCTGTACGCGGCCTCCGCGGTAAAGGAGTACTCCCGGGCCAGCGTCTGGCGCACCAGCGCGTCATAGTCCACCCCCGGGCCACCCATCCCCCGGCACCCTGCCAGCAGGAGCAGCAGCGCCGTCAGGGCCGCAAGATATCGGTATCCTTTGCTCAAGCCATCCTCTCCCCCTCTGCTTCCGCTTCCAAAAAGACCCTGCCAAAGTACCCCGGCAGCTGGGAGGGGAGCATGGCGTCCCGGGAGTGCTCCCCGGCACAGAGCCGCGCCGCCTCCCCGTGGAGCCAAGCCCCCCACAGCGCCGCCTCCTCCGGGGCCATCCCCCGGGCCAGCAGCCCCCCGATAATCCCGGTGAGGACATCCCCGCTGCCCCCCTTGGCCAGGCCGTCGCAGCCGGCGAAGCTCCATCGCCGCCTGCCGTCCGGGCCGGTGACGACCGTGGCCCAGCCCTTCAGGAGCAGGGTGACACCGGCCTCCTTTGCTATAGTATATTCCCGGTCAAAGGGATTATAACCTGTATTCACAGCCGGATGATGCGGGCAGGGCAAGGGATTTTTAACGCAGCAGGACGGAAAATGATCTGGCCTGACTGCGTCAGACGGTTGTGAATACAGGTTCTTCTTTTCCGGCGCCTCGCCGGTTAGCCGGGCATATTCCCCGGGGTGGGGGGTGAGCACCACCGGGCAGGCGGCGCTTTGCAGCAGCGCCAGCGCCTCCCCGGTGCCGGCCAGGGCGGTGATGGCCCCGGCGTCCACCACCAGCGGCTTGGGCTGGCGGAGCAACGCCTGGAGGATGGCCCGGGTATCCTCCCCCGGCTCCATGCCGCAGCCGATGGCGATAGCGTCGGCGCTTTGGGCCGCTTTTTGGATGGCGGCAAGGTTATCCTCCCCGCCGGAGATGCCCCCCTGGGCCTCCTTGTCCAGCGGCAGGTGGATGGCCTCCGCGCAGTGGCAGGCGGCAATTTTTCCCACCCGGGCGGTGGAGGCCAGCTGAACATACCCCGCCCCGCTGCGGCTGGCCGCCAGGGTGGCCAGCACCGCCGCCCCGGGGTATTTCTGGAATCCGGCCACCACCAGCAGCCGGCCGTTGCTCCCCTTGTGGCCGGTGTGGCTGCGCCGGGGGCGGTGCTCCGCCGCCCACCGGCTGTCGATGGCCTCCTCCCAGCCGTCAAAAGCGCCGGCCACCGCCGGTGTCAGGCCGATCTCCCCTAACACCACCTCCCCGGCGTACTCCCCCGCCCAGTTTACCAGATGGGCGGGCTTTACCGCCCCAAAGGCCACGGTGAGGTCCGCCGGGACACAGCCGCCGTCCCGGCCGGTGTCCGCCTCCACCCCGCTGGGGAGATCCAGCGCCGCCACCGGCACCCCCGCCCTCTTCCGGCGGCGCGCCGCCTCCAGCACCGGCACCAGGGCCTCCGGCACCTCCCCGGCAAAGCTGGTGCCGAAGACGGCGTCGATGACCAGCCCGGGGGCGTCCCGCCCCGCCAGCAGGGCCTGCACCCGGGGGAGCTCCTCTGTCACCGCCACCCCCGGGGGGAGCTGGGCAAAGGCGGCGGCGCTCTCCGGGGTGGCGGGCCGGCCACAGAGGAGGGCAACCGTCACCGCCGCCCCGGCTTTGGCCAGATACCGCGCCGCCACAAAGCCGTCCCCGCCGTTGTTGCCCTTGCCGCAGAGCACCAGCACCCGCCGCCCCTCCACCGGCCACCGCTGCCGGATGGCCCCGGCGGCGGACCGCCCTGCCGCCTCCATCATTGCCTGATAGCTCACCCCGGTACCGGCCAGCGCCCTTTCCAGCCGCTTCATCCCGGCCGCTGTCACAAACCTCATCCCTCTGCCTCCTCCCGCCAAGCTACCGCAAAGGCGACGGCGGTATCCCCGGTGTGGCTGATGCTCAGGGTGAGCCGCCACCCCGCCGCCAGCTCCGCCGCGCTCCCGGTGAGGTGGTAGCCGGGCCGCCCCTGTTCATCGTGGACCACCGACACCTCCCGCAGCTCGAACCCCCGTATCCCGGTGCCCATGGCCTTGGAAAACGCCTCTTTGGCGGCAAAATGCCCCGCGACGGTCTGGGGGGCCATTCTGCGGCTGGCAAAGTAGTCCTGCTCCTCCTCCGAAAAAAAGCGCCTTACAAACCCCGGGCGCTCCATCGCCTTGGCGACGCGGCCAATCTCCACCGCGTCCACGCCGTTTGCAATCTCCATATCAGTCCCTCCCCCGTTCCAGCAGCAGGATGGCGGCGCACACCGCCCCGTAGCCCATTAGGGCAAAGAGGGAGACCTCCACCCCAAAGGGCCCGCCGGTAAACAGCAGCCCGCCCCGGGTGATGGTGACAGCCGCCAGCGGCCTGCCCCAGCTCCCCGCCGGGGTGGCCACGTGGAGGATATCGGTGATCATCACCAGGTTCCAGAGGGTGTGGAGCAGGGCGCTGTTGGCCACCGAGCCCCCCTTCTCCGCCGCCAGGGAGAACATCACCCCCACCAGCGTCCCCCCGGCCAGCAGCAGCGCCGCCCCGGCCAGGGTAAAGCTGTCCATCCCCGGCAGGTGCAGCGCCGCAAAGAGCACCGAAGGGTACAGGACGGCGGCTTTGGCCCCCCACCGCCGGCGGACCAGCGTCATCAGGTAGCCCCGGAAGGTCATCTCCTCGGTGATGCCCGCCGCCAGCGCCGCCATCAGCGAGGCAGCAGCCGTCCCTGCCGCCTCCCCCGGGGGAACCGCCCGGACCGACACCTCCCCCAAAAGCCCGTGGGCCCCCGCCACAAAGGCGGGGAGGAGCAGGGCGCAGGGCAGCGCCCACCGCCGCAGCGAAAGGCGGATGCCAAAGTCCGCCATCCGCAGCCTTAGCCGCCGGGTGGTGTACCACCACAGCAGCAGCCAGGGTAGCCCCAGGCTTGCCGCCCCCCGAACGAACCGGTACATCCACCCCGCCGGCAGCTCCACCCCCCGGAAGAGCAGGTCGCAGGCCAGCGATGCCAGCAGGTTCCCCAGCAGGAAAAGCAGCAGGAAAACCGCCGCCTGCCGGACGGTCTCCCTTGTAGACGGCCTCCCACCATCCATTTTGGTCCCCTCCTTCCAAAAAACAGGCCCCCGGCCGCAGCACCGGCGGGCCCGTGTTCAGGCGTCAACCACCCCAGGCAGCCCTGCGGCAGATCCGTCCGCCAAGCTGTTTGCCGCAGCCAAGCGATCGGTACAGCTTCTCATGGTTCGGGGGTGATCTCCTCCACCTCCGCCCCCAGCTTCTCCAAAACGCCCCGCAGCTCCTCCAGGCTGTACCGCCCAAAGCTGTCGTTGAGCAGCAGGGTGCCGTTGGCCGATACCGCGCCCCCCTCCCCCGGGAGGAAGACCACCGCCGCCGGCACCGCCTTCTCGTAAAGGTACAGGTAGATGGTGTTTTCGGTAAGCTCGCTGCTGACAAAGCTTTTGCTGGCGGAGCAGATGCTGGAGGCCGCAAGCACATCGGCGCCCCCCATGGCGTTGAGCTGGGTGGGTAGGGAGGATATCACCCGGGCGCTCATCACCGCCTTCAGGCCGTCGGAAAGGGCCTCCTGCCCGTCCGGGTCCATGGCCTCCGCGATTTCCTGTAGGGCGCTCTCCGGCATCCGGATGCGGTACACCGTTTGGGGGGCGGAAAAGTCCCACTCCCCGGCGCCGGAGAGGAGCTCCGCCATCTCCTGGTCGCCGGTGTAGAGGGAAGTGTAGGGGGTGCTGGCCGCCATCTCCCCCATCAGGGATACCAGCTCCCGGCCCTGGTCGTAGAGTGTCTTTTCCGGGATTTCCGGCTGTAGGCCGCAGCCCGCCAGCAGCAGGGCCAAAACCAGCAGCAGGGCCCCCGGCCGCAGCAGCTTGTCCATTTTGCCAATCTCTCCTTCGTCATCGGTGGTGATGGTGGCCGCAGCCGCAGCCATCATGGTCGTGTCCGGCCTCCTCCGGGTGGAGGAGGGCCCGGAGGGCGGCTTCGGTCTCCCGCTGGTGCCGCTCCTGCTCCTTGCGCCCCGCCATCTCCATAAAGGCGTACTCCTCCGGGTCAAAGAGGACGCCGCCGGTGGCCACCTCCCCCGCCGCCACCCGGTCCAGGAAGGCGGGGAAGCTGCCGGCAAAGGGCTCCGCGTCCTCAAAGACGGGCTCCCAGCCGTGGATGACGCCCCCCGCCGGGCCAAACCGCCCCAAAAGGTCGAAGCCGTAGTACTCGTACCCGCTGCCTACCGAGAGGAAGAAGGGCAGCACCCCGTCCCAAAAGCCGGTGACACGCTGCTCCTCCTCCCGGTCCCCCATGTCCCGGGCGGCGTCCAGGCTGATGAGCTCCGGCTCGTTCCACCGGAAGGCGTCGGGGTCCTGCTGGCGGTAGTTTTCCTCGCAAAGGAACCACTCGGTATCCATGGGGCCGGCGCAGATGGCGGCCCGCTCCAAAAAGTCCAGGTAATCCGCCGGGACGGGGTACCGGCCGGACACCTCCCGGGGCAGCGAGAGGGGGGCAGCGCGGCGCTCCACCGTCCAGCCCCGCCCCTTGGCCCAGTCCAGAAAGCTTTCACAATCCATGGCTTTTTCCTCCCCGGGGGCTACAGGGCCATCACCAGCTCCTTGTAGTGGTGTCCCCGCGCCTCAAAGTTTTTGTACCGGTCAAAGCTGGCGCTGGCAGGGGAAAGGGAGACAATATCCCCCTCCTGCGCCTCCTGGCGGGCCAGCGCCACCGCCTCCTCCATCCCCTGGGCGTGGAGGATCCGCAGGCCGCTCTTCTCCCAGCCGGGGGTGGCGGTGATGGCGGCCTCGATCTTGGGGCCGGTGGCCCCGGTGAGGATCAGCAGCTTTACCTTATCCAGCAGCACCGGCACCAGGGGCTCGTAGGGGACCTTTTTGTCGTACCCGCCGGCGATGACGATAATCTGCTGGTCGAAGGAGAGGAGGCCGGCGATGGTGCGGGTGGGGCTGGTGGCGATGGAATCGTTGTACCACCGCACCCCGTCCAGCTCCCGCACCAGCTCGATGCGGTGCTCCACCCCGCCAAACTCGTGGGCCACCTTGCGGATGCTCTCCACCGATACCAGCCCCCACACCGCGCTGATGGCCGCCAGGTAGTTTTCCACATTGTGCACCCCGGGGATGCGGATCTCCTCCGCCCTCATCACCCGTGTCTGGCTGCCGTTTTCGGAGTACCAGATGGTGCCCCGGCTGTCCTCCCAGGCCCCCCGGTAGACGTTGGTCTGGCGGGAGAAGGTGCAGACGCAGCCCCGGACATCGGGGGAATACTTGCGGGCCAGGTCGTTATCGGCGTTCAGCACCGCCTTGCCAAAGGCGTTTTGGTGCAGCAGGATGTTCCGCTTGGCGGCCACATAGGCCCTCATGGTGCCGTGGATATCCAGGTGGTTGGGGGAAACGTTGGTGACTACCGAGATATCCGGGCTGCGCCGCAGCGAGATGAGCTGGAAGCTGGAAAGCTCCACCACGGCGTAGTCCTCGGGGCGCACCGTCTCGATCTCCGGGAAGAGGGCCTTGCCGATGTTCCCCCCCAGGTGGACCGTTTTTCCCTCGGCCCGGAGCATCTCGGCGATAAGGGTGGTGGTGGTGGTCTTGCCGTCGCTCCCCGTCACCCCGATGATGGGGCAGGGGCAGAGGTCGAAGAACATCTCCAGGTCGCTGGTGACAACCTTGCCCTCCTTGCGGGCGGTGCAGAGCTCCGGCAGGTCAAAGGGGACGCCGGGGGCCCGGAAGATGATGTCCTCGCTGAGGCTGCGCAGGTAGTTGTACCCCACCGAAAGCCGCACCCCGGCCTCCTCCATCTCCTGGCAGATGTCCCCCAGCTCTCCCCGCTCCTGCCGGTCGTGGATGGTGACGTCCACCCCCTTTTGGGCCAGCATTTTGGCGATGCCGTTATTGGTGACGCCAAAGCCCACCAGGCCCACCCGCTTGGTCCTCAGCATTTCAAAAAAATCTGTGATGCGCTGTTCCATTGTCAAAACACCTGTCTTTCTTTCCCGCGCTTTTGGTCTCGCTGTATTGGTCCATTTTATTATACTTTGCCCCGGGGCAAATATCAACGCCGGAAAGGGGATTTTTTCCGGTTTGCGCCCCTTGACAAATCCGGCGGCGGCTGGTATCATAATTACCAACCTAAAAACAGCGCAAACACGATGACGAAGAAGAGTAGCGGGGAAAAAGGGTCCTCCCAGAGAGCCGCGGGTGGTGGAAAGCGGCAGACGCCTTGCCCTGTGAACTGGCTTCCGAGTGGCCGGCCCAAACGGTCCCCGCAAGGGACCGGAGTAGTCCCGGACGCAGCCTCCAGCGTTAGCGGGAGGACGGGTTGCTGGACCCGGCCGAGCGGGCGGAGTGTTTTTCCGCCAATAGAAGTGGTACCACGGAAGCGCATCAAGCTTTCGCCTTCTGACCTGATCAGAGGGCGGGAGCTTTTTTGTCGTCCTCCCCCGCCACAAAAGAATTACCAGGAGGCTGAATATCATATGCAGGACTTTATGACCCACACCGTGGGGCAGCAGCTGGAGCGGGTGGCCGCCGCCTTCCCCCATAAGGAGGCCATCCAGTACACCGACCGCCCCTACCGCCGCACCTGGCAGGAGTTTAACGACGAGTGCGACCGCATCGCCAAGGGCTTTTTGGCCCACGGGGTAAAGAAGGGGGATAAGATCGCCATCTGGGCCACCAACGTCCCGGAATGGCTCCTCACCCTTTTTGCCGCCTGCAAGATCGGGGCGGTGCTGGTAACGGTAAACACCGCCTACAAGGTCTTTGAGCTGGAATACCTTCTTAAACAGTCGGACACCAAGCTGCTGGTGATGATTGACGGGTACAAGGGCACCAGCTATGTGGAGATCGTCCGGGAGCTCTGCAAGGGGCTGGGCAAGCGTTGGGAGCACCTGAACCCCATGCTCCCCTTTTTGGACGAGGTGGTCTACGCCGGGGCCGGGGACTGCCCGGCGGGGATGACCCCCTGGGCCCAGCTGGAAAAGGACGGGGAGCAGATCCCCGACGAGGCGCTGCGGGAGATCGGCGAAAGCCTCAGCTGCCACGACGTTATCAATATGCAGTACACCTCCGGCACCACCGGCTTCCCCAAAGGGGTGATGCTGAGCCACTACAACATCCTCAACAACGGCAAGGGCATCGGCGACTGCATGAGGTTTACCGAAAACGACAAGCTCTGCGTGGTGGTGCCCTTCTTCCACTGCTTCGGGCTGGTGCTGGCCACCATGGCCAGCCTTACCCACGCCACCACCATGGTGCCGGTGGACCTCTACTCCCCGGTAAAGGTGATGGAGGCCATCAGCCGGGAAAGATGCACCGCCTTCCACGGGGTGCCCACCATGTACATCGCCATGCTGGAGCACCCGGACTTTGAAAAATACGATTTTTCCAGCCTGCGCACCGGCATTATGGCCGGTTCCCCCTGCCCGGTAAAGGTGATGCAGGCGGTGGTGGAGCGGATGAATATGCGGGAGATCACCATCACCTATGGCCAGACCGAGGCCAGCCCCGCCACCACCATGACCACCACCGACGACAGCCTGGAGCTGCGGGTAAACACGGTGGGCCGGGCAATGCCCTATGTGGAGACCAAGATCGTGGACCCGGACACCGGCCGCACCCTGGGCCCCGGGGAGGTGGGGGAGTTCTGCTCCCGGGGGTACAACACCATGCAGGGCTACTACAAAATGGAGGAGGCAACACGCCAGGTGATCGACAAAGATGGTTGGTTACACTCCGGAGACCTTGCAACTGTGGACGAAAATGGTTATTATAAGATTACAGGGAGAATCAAGGACATGATCATCCGGGGGGGCGAGAACATCTACCCCAAGGAGATAGAGGAATTCCTCTACACCATCCCGGATATCCAGGATGTCCAGGTCATCGGCGTCCCCAGCCAGCGGTTCGGCGAGGAGGTGATGGCCTGCATCGTCCGCAGGGAGGGCAGCGCCATCACCGAGGAGGAGGTAAAGGAGCTGGTCCGGTCCCATATGGCCCGGCACAAGGTGCCCCGGTACGTGGCCTTTTTGGACGCCTTCCCCATGACCGCCAGCGGCAAGATCCAAAAATTCCGCCTGCGGGAGTGGGCGGTGGAGGAGCTCCGGCTGGACGACACCGCGGAAACTGCCTGAATAATCATCTGGAGTGAGGCTTTTGGACACAATAAAGCGGTATTGTATGGGTTGCCTGTCCCCTATGAAGGGGGACGGGGCGGTCTGTTCCATCTGTTCTCACGACAACAGCATCGATAACCCCCGGGGGACACTCCCCGCCGGCACCGTCCTGGAAGGGCGGTACCTGGTGGGGGCGGTGCGCTCCCAAAACGACCTTACCATCGTTTATATTGGCCTGGACCTGGAGCGGGGGCGGCGGGTGTATGTGGAGGAGTTTATGCCCCGGGCCTATGCAGACAGGTGCGAGGACCGCGTCACCGTTGCCGCCGCCGGCGAAAACCAGGCTCAATATAAAACGCTGCTTTCCGATATCCGGGAGCGGTGGAAGCTTGTGGGCAGCATCGAAAACAAGTGCCTGATGAAGACACGGGAGCTGCTGCTTACCGGCAACACCGCCGTTTGCATCAGCTCATACGTGGCCTATGTCACCTTAGAGGATTTTTTGGAGGAACGGGGGCCCCTCAGCTGGGGGAGCGCCAAGGAGCTGTTTATGCCCCTGGCTTCTCTGGTCATCGCCCTCCACGATCAGGGGGTGATCCACTACGGCATCTCCCCCCAAACCATCGTGGTGGACCGCAAGGGAGGGCTGCGCCTCATCGGCTTTGCCCTGCCGGAGCTGCGCACCGTGGGCCGGGGGCTTTCCGCCCAGCTCTACGACGGTTACAGCCCCCCGGAGCAGTACGCAAAAAGCCAGTGGCAGGGGGAGTGGAGCGACATTTACGCCCTGGGGGCGGTGCTCTACCGCATCCTTACCGGCACCGACCCGGAGCCTGCCATCCGGCGCAGCCGCTCCGACAGCCTCCCCCCTGTCCAGCAGCTCCAGCGGGAGGTGCCGGGCTATATCTCCGACGCCGTGGCCAAGGCCATGGCCCTGGACCGCAAGGACCGTTACCAAACGGCCGGGGAGTTCCAGGCGGGGCTTTTGGAGGAGGCGGGTTCCAACACCACCGTCTTCCGCCGGGAGACCGCCCCTGCCCGCCCCGCCGAGCCGGAGCGGAAGCCGCCTTATGCAGACGGGAGGCTTCCCCTGGCCCTGGGGCTGGTCCTAAGCGTCATCCTCAACATCGTGCTGGCAGCGGGGCTTTTCTCCCCCCAGCCGGCGCCGGAGCCCCCCTCCTCGGAGCAGAGCCTCCCCCCTCCCCCCACCATGGAGCTCTTTGAGGGGCAGTACTGGCCGATGCTGGAAAAGCGCTTGGACCAGTACCCCGGCCTCAGCTTTGCCACCGAGGAGGCCTTTGACGAGGAGGTGCCGGCGGGGGTGATCCTCCGGCAGTCGGTGCCCCAGGGGGCGGATTATCCGGAGGACGGCAGGGTGATCCTCACCGTCAGCCAGGGGAGCCAGTTTGTCATTATGCCCCGGGTGGAGGGGTGCACCCTCTCTGCCGCCCTGTATATGCTGGACAGCCTGGGCATCACCTGGTACGAGGATATCCGGGAGGATTCCACCCTCAGCATCCCGGTTGGGACGGTGGTGTGCGACACCCCCCCGGGCTCTAAGGTGACGGTGGGCTACAAGGTACGGCTCACCATCCGCACCGCGGGAAGCAGCGAACCAGAAGCAGCGGGAGACTGACTCTCTCCCTCATCATACCCCCCAGCCGGGCCGGTGGAGGCCGGGGGAGCGCCAAACGGACACCGGAGAATGGACGGAGACACCATGAAACTGGCTTTTTCCACCTTGGGCTGCCCCAACTGGCGGTGGCGGGAGATCTACGCCGCCGCCAAGGACCTATCCATCGACGGCATCGAGATACGGGGAATCGAAAACGAAATCTACGCCCCCCGGGTGCGGATCTTTGACGACCAGCACCGGGAGGGGACGCTGAAGCAGCTGGCCGGCGCCGGCATCGCCATCACCCAGCTTACCAGCGGGGCCACCCTGGGGATGCCGGACAGCCCCCAGGCCGGCCGGCAGGAGGTCATCGACTACATCGACATGGCCCAGCGGCTGGGGGTGCCCTATGTCCGGGTGATGATCTCCCCCCAGCCCGGCCCGGAGCCGGTGGACCTGGCCCAGGCCAGGAACCTTTACCGGGAGCTTTGCCAGTACGCAAAGCCCCGGGGCGTCCGGCTGCTGGCGGAGACCAACGGGGTGCTGGCCGATTCCCAGGTGATGCGGGAGTTTATGGCGGATACCGACCCGGAGGCCGCCGGGGTGCTGTGGGACATCCACCACCCCTACCGCTTCTTCCACGAAACGCCGGAGTTCACCTTCCGCAACATCGGCCAGTACATCTGCAACACCCACGTAAAGGACTCTGTTTACCAGGACGGCAGGGTGGTCTACCGGATGATGGGCTACGGCGACGTGCCGGTTTTTGACGCCCTGAAGATACTGAAAGCCGCGGACTACAACGGGTTCATCACCCTGGAGTGGACCAAGCGCTGGAACAGGGAGCTACAGGAGCCGGGCATTGTTTTTTACCACTATGTCAGCTACATGAAGTACCTGATGGACCAGATCTGAGGACCTGTTCCTCAGAACCTGTATTCATAACCGGATGATGCAGGCAGGACAAGGGATTTTCCCGCCCTGCAAGGCAAAAAACCGCAGTAATACTTGGTGTATTGCAAGGTTT